>NZ_LZKQ01000072.1 GCF_001668675.1 Mycobacterium asiaticum
GGTCGCGGTCCCGGATCGAGTCGTACCTGCGTGAGCAGGAGCTCAGCGACCACTCCAGCCCCTACCTGGGTGAGCTTGACGGCGTGCCGATGAGTTACTGGGAGCTGTACCGCGCCGACCTCGACCCGCTGTCGAAGTTCTACGAGGCCCGTGCCCACGACGCGGGGATCCACATGCTGCTCGGTCCGGCGCAATTCCGGGGGCGACGGCTGGCGGCGGATCTGCTGCGGGTGATTTCGGCCTGGCAGCTGGACGCGGACCCCGTGGCCACCCGGGTGATCGGCGAACCCGACGCGTCTAATGTGCGCCTGCTAAGGGTGGCCGAGCTTGCCGGATTTCGGCACGTCGCCGACCTCGACCTGCCGGACAAGCGCGCGGCCTTGATGGTGCGCGAGCGGGAGTGGCTGTAGACCCGAGCGCCCCATTTCGCTCGCGTCGCGTTATGTTAGCCTTCGCTAAGTTCATGCCCGCGCGGCCTTCGCGGCGATCCGTGCCGGGTCGACCCGGCGGGCTCACGAGAGGTGGGAGCGCATGCCGCGCACACTCGGGTGGATCAGGCAGTTCCACCAACCGGCTTCTCCCGAGAGCCCTACGCTGCTGGTCTTCCCGCACGCCGGTGCCGGCGCCTCGGCCTATCGCACCTTCTCCAAGATTCTGAGCAAAGACTTCAGCGTCGTGATCTTCCAATACCCCGGCCGCCAGGACCGGGCGGCCGAGCCGCCGCTGGCCACGCTGCCCGAGATCGCCGCCGGAGCGTTCCAGGAATTCTCGGCATCCGAGCACAATCGCGGCCCCGTCGTCGCGTTCGGGCACAGCATGGGCGGGTGGGTCGCCTTCGAGTTCGTGCGGCTCGCCGAAGCCAGCGGGATCGAGGTGCGGCTACTCACCGTCTCCGCGGCGGTGGCCCCCGCCAACGCGATCACCAAACCGTCCCACCCGACCGAGGACGAGCAGATCCTGAACCATCTGACGGCTTTGGAAGGCACCAATTCCGCCGTCTTCGGCAACCGCGATCTGATGAGGCTGGCGCTGCCCGTCATCAAGGCCGACTACCGCGCCTGCGACGCGTACTCAGGTACCGACTCCTGCACCGACGGCATCAAAATCTCGGCGCCCATCCATGCCCTCGGGGGCGACCAGGACCCGATCGTCACGCTCGGCGATCTCTACGGCTGGGGCAAGCACACCGGCAGCATGGAGGTAACCATGTTCGACGGCGGGCACTTCTTCCTCAACGATCATCTCGACGATGTGGCGGAGTTGTTGGCCGCCTGCGCACAACGCGAGCGGGCTCGGTGACTGACCCCGTCGTCATCTCGGGACTGGCCGTCGAAGCGCCTGGCGGCCTGGTTACCCCGGCTGCGCTGTGGGAGGCGCTGTGCGAGTCCCGCGAGCTGATCTCGCCGTTCCCGCGCGACCGCGGGTGGCCGGTCGAGGACCTGCTGGCGGTGTCTGAGACCGACGGCTGGGGAAAGGTCTGCGACGCCGGCGGTTTCATGGAAAGCGCGATGATGTTCGACCCGCAGTTCTTCGGCATCACCCACCGCGAAGCTCTGGTCATGCACCCCCAGCAACGCGTCGCGATGCGGGTGGCGTGGAAAGCGCTGGAGAACGCCGGAATCAATCCGGCGACCCTGGAGGGCGAATTCGGCGGCTGTTTCGTCGGGATGTCAATGACCGAGTACGGAACCCGCACCGCGGTCGCCGACGGCTACACCGGCCACCGGACCGTAGGGATGGGGCAGCTGGGCGGTGCCGGCCGGATCTCGCACAGCCTGGGCCTCACCGGTCCCTCGATGTGCATCGACTCTGCCTGCGGTTCCTCGCTGACCGCTTTGCAACTGGCGGCGAATTCGGTCGCCATGGACGAGTGCGAGTGGGCGCTGGCCGGTGCCGTCTGTGTGCTCGGCTCACCGGCCGCGTTCTTCGAGTTCGCCAAATTGCATGCGTTGTCCGATGACGGCCACTGCCGGGCATACGCCGACGACGTCAGCGGCACGGTGTGGGGCGAGGGCGCGGGAATGGTTGTGGTGGAACGCGAATCGCGGGCACGCCAACTCGGACACCGCATCTACGGGCGGATCCTGGCCGTTCGTACCAACCACAACGGCAAGGGCAAACCGATCCTGGTGCCTCGAGTGCGCGCGCAGCAGCAGGTCGTGCAGAAGACGCTGGATGCGGCCGGTATCGATCCCGCCGATGTCGGCATGATCGAAGGTCACGGCACCGCGACGCTCGCCGGCGACCCGGTGGAATTGCTGGCGCTGTTCCAGACTTACGGTGCGGCGGGATCCGAGGCTCTGCTCGGCTCGATCAAATCCAACGCCGGACACGCCCAGGCCGCGGCCGGGATCCTCGGGCTGATCAAGGTGCTGCTCGCGGGCCAGCACGGCTACATTCCGCCAACCCTGTTCTCCGACAACCCCACCAAGAAGCTGGACTGGGACCTGGTCGGCATCCGGCTGGCGACCAAGCTGCACGAGTGGCAGCCCAAGAACGGGGTCCGGTACGGTGCCGCGTCCTCGTTCGGCGCCGGCGGCGC
>NZ_LZKQ01000073.1 GCF_001668675.1 Mycobacterium asiaticum
CTGACCAGGGTGACCTCGACGGTATTGCCGTTGGGCACCTTGTAACTACGGGTCTCGCCGACCTTGGCGTCGATCAGCGCGCCGCCCAGCGGCGAGTTGGGCGAGTAGACCTCGAGCTTGCCGTCGTTCACGCCCTCCTGGCGGGTGGCGATCAAGAAGGTCTCGCTGTCCGACTTGTCGCCGTTGTAGTAGACCTTCACCACCGAACCGGGCAGCGCCACGCCGGACTGCTTGGGCGCCTCGCCCACCTTCGCGTTGTTAAGCAGGTCCTGCAGCTGGCGGATGCGGGCTTCCTGCTGACCCTGCTCTTCGCGGGCGGCGTGGTAGCCGCCGTTCTCACGCAGGTCGCCTTCTTCGCGGCGATCGTTGATTTCGGCGGCGATCACCGGGCGATTCGCGATCAGCTGGTCGAGTTCGGCCTTGAGTCGGTCATGTGACTCCTGGGTCAACCAGGTCACCTGAGTGTCCGTCATCTCGTGGCGCTCCTTGTGTGTCGTTCCGCGTGTTCGCGCAAGTATCGGATCCCGTTAACGGGCGTAGTTGCGGGTCCCCAACCCGGCTGCTGCCACTCCGTTCTTCCCACGGCCATTAATGCAGCAATACACGGTCCCCGCAGGACCGTGCATCCAGCTATGTTACCACCGCGCAAACAGTTGATGACTGACATATCCGCAGTTCGCGGTCAGGACGGCCGCAGATATCCGGGCACGTCTGTGCCACAGCCGTATACGTCAGCCATCACCGGCGGCTTGGTGGATTTCACGGTTGTCGTCACCTGGACCGTGCCCTGGTCGGCCGGCGGCACCAGCACCTCACGACGGCCCGTTTCGCTGCCGTCCTTCGCGCGCACCCGGACGATGCAGTCCACCGGTCGCGACGGATCTTCCCGAGTGACGCTGATCGTCACCGACGCCGTCTCGTCGTCGACCACCTGATAGCCGGCCAGCGTGCCGGAAACGGGGCTGGTGCCGATTCGCTGGTAACCCACAACGGCGAGGCCGACGCCCGCGACGAGCACCACCCCGGTCAGTCCGATGGCGATGCGGCGGCGGTCTCTGCGGGACAGGCCGGTGCGGCCGTAGCGAGCTTCCGGACGCGAGATCGAGTCTTTTGTCATGCCCTCGGGATTTGTGGGGTATTGGAGAACTGGAATTATAGGGAACACGCACAGGGTCGGTGGGCGGCCAACGAACGGACGAGGGAGCACGTGAGCAAACTGCGATTGATGGCCGTGCATGCCCACCCCGACGACGAGTCCAGCAAGGGCGCCGCGACGCTGGCCAAGTACGCCGATGAGGGCCACCGCGTCATGGTGGTGACGCTGACCGGCGGTGAGCGCGGCGAGATCCTGAACCCCGCGATGGACCTGCCTGACGTGCACGGACACATCCATGAGATCCGCCGCGACGAGATGGCCAAGGCGGCCGAGATCCTCGGCGTAGAGCACACCTGGCTGGGCTTCGTCGACTCCGGACTGCCCAAGGGCGACCCGCCGCCACCGCTGCCCGAAGGCTGCTTCGCCCTCGAACCGCTGGAGCGCTGCACCGAGGCGCTGGTGCGCGTGGTGCGGGACTTCCGCCCGCACGTGATGATCACCTACGACGAGAACGGCGGCTACCCGCACCCCGACCACATTCGCTGCCACGAGGTGTCCGTCGCGGCGTACGAAGCCGCCGGTGACTACTACCGTTTCCGCGAAGCGGGCGAGCCCTGGAACGTGTCCAAGCTCTACTACGTGCACGGTTTCCTGCGCGCCCGGATGCAGCTGCTGCAGGACGAGTTCGCCAAGCACGGGCAGGAGGGCCCGTTCGACAAATGGCTCAAGCACTGGCTTCCCGAACACGACCACTTCGAGAAGCGGGTGACGACCCGAGTCGAGTGCTCGGCGTATTTCGGACAGCGTGACGATGCGCTGCTCGCCCACGCCACCCAGATCGACCCGAACGCCGAGTTCTTCGCCGCCCCGATCTCGTGGCAGGAGCGGCTGTGGCCAACCGAGGAATTTGAGCTGGCCCGCTCGCGCGTTCCGGCCACTCCGCCCGAGAAGGATCTGTTCGAAGGGATCGAGCAAGGGTGAATCACTTTCTGATCACCGTGATTGCTGAGGGCCCGCCCAAGAACAACGGTCCGGACTTCGGCAAGGCCAGTCCCATCGGCCTGGTGGTGGTGGTGCTGTTGATCGTGGCGACCTTCTTCCTGGTCCGCTCGATGAACAAGCAATTGAAGAAGGTCCCCGAATCGTTCGACCGTCAGCACCCCGAGCCGGACCAGGCCGCCGACGACGGGACGGACGCGGTGGACGGGATCGATCGCGAGATCCCGGGCGGCAACGGATCAACCCGACCACCTGGGTCGACGCATGAGTCCGGCTGACCCGGCCGGAACCAATACCCTCGGGCTGGCCACCAGCCCCTACCTGCGCCAGCACGCCGACAACCCGGTGCATTGGCAGCAGTGGACGCCAGCGGCGCTCGCCGACGCGGCGGCGCGCGACCTGCCGATCCTGCTCTCCATCGGCTACGCCGCCTGCCACTGGTGTCACGTCATGGCGCACGAATCGTTCGAGGACGACGAGGTGGCCGCCGCCATGAACGCCGGGTTTGTCTGCATCAAGGTGGACCGCGAGGAGCGCCCCGACCTCGACGCGGTCTACATGAACGCCACGGTCGCGTTGACCGGTCAGGGTGGGTGGCCGATGACCTGCTTCCTCACCCCGGACGGCAGGCCGTTCTTCTCCGGCACCTACTACCCCAAAGACAGCTTCCTGCAGTTGCTCGCGGCGATCACCGACACGTGGCGGGACCGCCGTGGCGAGGTCGAGCAGGCGTCGGACCAGATAGCGGGCGAACTGCGCTCGATGGCATCGGGACTGCCCGGCGGCGGCCCCGACATCGCCCCGGACTTGTGCGATCACGCCGTCGCCGCGGTGCTGCGCGACCAGGACAACGTCCACGGCGGCTTCGGCGGGGCACCCAAATTCCCGCCGTCGGCGCTGCTAGAGGCGTTGTTGCGCCACTACGAGCGCACCGGGTCCGCCGCAGCGCTGCAGGCGGTCAACCGCGCCGGCAACGCGATGGCCCGCGGCGGCATGTACGACCAACTGGCCGGTGGCTTCGCCCGCTACAGCGTGGACGAGCGGTGGGTGATACCGCACTTCGAGAAGATGCTCTACGACAACGCCCTGTTGCTGCGTGCCTACGCGCACTGGGCCCGCCGGACCGGGGATCCGCTGGCCCGCCGGGTCGCCGCACAGACTGCCCGGTTTCTGCTGGACGACCTCGCCGACGGCGACGTGTTCACCTCGTCGCTGGACGCTGATGCCGACGGCCGCGAGGGGTCCACATATGTGTGGACGCCGGCGCAGCTGACCGACGTCCTGGGTGCCGACGACGGCCGGTGGGCGGCCAGGTTGTTCGGCGTGACCGAGTCGGGCAGCTTCGAGCACGGCAGTTCGGTGCTGCAGTTGCGCGACGAACCCGACGACCCCCAACGACTGGACCGCATCCGCACTCAACTGCTGACCGCCCGGGGTGAGCGAGCCCAGCCCGGCCGCGACGACAAGGTGGTGACGGCCTGGAACGGGCTGGCGATCACCGCCCTCATCGAGGCCAGTGTCACTTTGGACGATGCCGAGCTGGCCGGCGCCGCGCGGCGCTGCGCGACCACGCTGCTGGACCGGCATCTCGTCGACGGGCGGTTACGGCGCGCGAGCCTGGGCGAAGCGGTGGGCGACAGCGCAGCGATCCTGGAGGACTACGCGATGCTCGCCACCGGGTTGCTGGCGCTGCATCAACTCAGTGCCGAGGACTCCTGGCTGGTGGCCGCTGCTGACCTGCTGGATACCGCCGTGCGCCATTTCAGCGACCCGCAGCGTCCCGGCCGCTGGTACGACACCGCCGACGACGCCGAACAGCTGGTGCTGCGGCCCGCCGACCCGCTGGACGGGGCGACGCCGTCGGGGGCATCGTCGATCGCCGAGGCGCTGCTGACGGCCGCGCACCTGGTCGATGGCGCGCGCGCCGAACGGTACCTACAGCTGGTCGGGTTCACGCTGGAAGCGCATTCAGTGCTGTTGGCACGTGCTCCGCGATCGGCGGGGCATTGGCTCGCCGTGGCCGAAGCCGCGGTGCGGGGACCGCTGCAGATCGCGGTCGCGTGCGACGGGCCGTCGGCGCTGCTGACCGAGGCGCGATGGCTGGCCCCGGGTGGGGCAATCGTCGTCGGCGGCGCGGCGGGCTCGTTGCCGCTGCTTGCCGGACGGCCCCGGGTGGACGGGTCCGACGCCGCGTACGTGTGCCGTGGCCGGACCTGTGACTTGCCGGTCACCAGCGCGGACCGACTCGCGGCCGCCTTGGGAGTGCCTGGGTAGTAGCGTGCGTTTCATGCCGAACGCCGCTGACCGGGTGCAGACGATCACCGACACCGTTCACCGTTACATCGCGACGGTTGTCGACGGCAGCGCCGACGACCTGGCCGCCTTTTACGCCGATGACGCGACGCTGGAAGATCCGGTGGGCGGCGAGGTACACATCGGCGTCCACGCCATCCGCGGCTTCTATGCCGCGGTGACCGGCATGGAGCGGCAATGTGAACTGGTCACGCTGCGGGTATCGGGCAACGAGGCGGCGTTCCACCTCCGGCTGACCATCGGCACCGGGGACAGCAAGCTGCGCATCGAGCCGATCGAGACCATGGTGTTCGACGACCGCGGCAAGGTCACCGCGATGAAGGCCTACTGGTCTCCCGCGGACGTCACCCAGCTGTAGTTCGAAGACTGTAGTTAAAAGACCACGAACCACATGGCGATGTAGTGGCAGATCGCCGCTATCGCCGTGCACGCGTGGAAGAACTCGTGGAAGCCGAACGTCCTGGGCCACGGGTCAGGCCAGCGCAGCCCATACAGAACGCCGCCGATGCTGTACAGCGCGCCGCCGACAATCAGTAACACCAGCGCCGTCACGCCGGCGTTGTGCAGGATTGGGCCGATGTACCAGACCGCGACCCAGCCGAGCAGGATGTACAGCGGTACGCCGACCCAGCGCGGCGCCGACGGCCACAGCATTTTCAGCGTCACCCCGGCCAGCGCCCCGCCCCATACGATCGCGAGCACTACGTGCCCGTCGTGGCCCGGCAAGGCCAGCAGGGCGAACGGTGTGTAACTACCGGCGATGAAGATGAAGATCATCGAGTGGTCCGCACGCTTCATCCACTTGCGGGCGGTCTCGGATTTCCAGTTGACCCGGTGGTAGGTGGCGCTGACCGAGAACATGATGATGGTGGCGAACGTGTAGAGCATCGTCGCCAGTCCGGCCTTGGTGGAATCCACCGCCCAGGACACCGCAACCAGCGACGCGCCCGCGAATACCGCAGCGGCCGCCGAATACACGTGAATCCAGCCGCGGAAGCGGGGCTTGTTCAGGACCTTGCTGACGCCCCCGACGATCTGCTGGGCGGCGTGCTGTGCCGTCTCGCCGGGCGAAGTACCGTGCGATTCCGGTTGTGTGCTGGTGAGCGTGCTGGTCTGGCTGCTCATCTGTGTCGTGGCCCCATCTTGTGAATACCGGTGGCTTGTCTGAATTTAGGTTAGCGGGAATGTCTGAAAGTGGGCTGAGCGACGTGACGTGAGATTGCCCAGAATCCGGCCCGGTAATCGGTCTCGGTCACAGTAGGGTTGATCTTCGTGGAGATCATCCCGCCGCGGCTCAAGGAGCCGTTGTACCGGCTTTACGAGCTGCGTCTTCGGCAGGGATTGGCAGCCTCCCGATCCGAGCTGCCCCGCCACATTGCGGTGCTGTGCGACGGCAACCGGCGCTGGGCGCGCAGCCTCGGCTATGAGGACGTGAGTGTCGGCTACCGGATGGGCGCGGTCAAGATCGCCGAGATGCTGCGCTGGTGCCAGGAAGCCGGCATCGAGATGACGACCGTCTATTTGTTGTCGACGGAGAACCTGCAGCGCGATCCGGACGAGTTGTCCGCTTTGATCGAGATCATCACCGACGTAGTCGAAGAGATCTGCGCGCCGGCCAACCAGTGGAGCGTTCGGACGGTCGGTGATTTGGCTTTGCTGGGCGAGGAACCCGCCCGCCGGTTGCGGGGCGCGGTTGACTCGACGCCGGCCAACGCCTCGTTCCACGTCAACGTCGCGGTCGGCTACGGCGGGCGGCAGGAGATCGTCGGTGCGGTGCGGGCGCTGTTGGGCAAGCACCTCGCCAACGGCGCGACGGCCGAAGAGCTGATCGAAGCGGTGACCGTCGAGGGGATCTCCGAGAACCTCTACACCTCCGGACAGCCTGATCCCGACCTGGTGATCAGGACGTCGGGGGAGCAGCGACTGTCCGGTTTCCTGCTGTGGCAGAGCGCTTACTCGGAGATGTGGTTCACCGAGGCGCACTGGCCCGCGTTCCGTCGCGTCGACTTCCTTCGGGCGCTGCGTGACTACAGCATGCGCAATCGCCGATACGGGCGGTAGCGGACCGGCTATCGCGCGCGACACGGTCGCGTGACACTCCGGGCGAGAAGTGTCACTTCCGGTATGACAAAACTTGGGTCTCTGGTGTGGCCATGATGGCCTACAGCAAACTTGGAGCTTGCGTTCCTACTTCGTAATCTGACTACAGTTAGCCTAGTTAACTCACAGAAACTTCCTACTCTACTGACAGCGTGTCAGTAGGGAGCAGGTGCTCCATACCTAAGCGTATAGTTACGAAATACGTTGGGATACAGAATCTTTCAAATAACACGAGCACTATTGTATAAATGTCAACAGCGTGAACTGGGCGGTTGAACGGATTCAATGGCGCCAGTCTCAATGTGGCAAACTTCGCCTGGCGTCTGCCCCGCTTGTCGCCTGAATCCCCTGCCAGAAAATTCAAGAAATTTCTGTTCTCAGATCTGGCGGTTCTTTCCAAGCGGCATGTACATTCCCTCATCGAGTGACCCCCATCGGCCATGAACCACAGGAGTTTCAGCGATGTCGTATTTGGTGGCTGCCCCGGACTTGCTCGCTGCTGCGGCGGCGAACCTCGAGAGCCTGGGCACGTCGATCAGCACCGCCAATGGCGCGTGGGCCGGCCCGATAGCGACGCTGGTGCCAGCCGCTCGTGACGAGGTTTCGGCCGCCATCGCCGCCCTGTTCGGTACGCACGCGCAGAGCTACCAGGCGCTGACTCAGGAAGCGGAGGCTTTCCATCAGCGGTTCATCCAGGCGCTGACATCAGCGGGGAACGCCTATGCGACGGCGGAAGCGTTCAACGCTTCGCCGTTGCAAGCGGTAACGGATCTGATCAACGCGCCCGCGGAGGCGGTGTTCCAGCGTCCCCTGTTCGGCAACGGCGTCGACGGGGCCCCAGGGACCGGAGCCAACGGCGGTGCCGGCGGTTTGCTGTGGGGCAACGGTGGCGCAGGCGGTTCCGGCGCAGCCGGCCAGGTCGGCGGTAACGGCGGGGCCGCTGGGCTGTTCGGTAACGGCGGGGTCGGCGGGGCCGGCGGTGCGGGCGCAACCGGTGGTAACGGCGGTTCGGGCGGGATGCTGTTCGGTAACGGCGGCATGGGCGGCGCCGGTGGTATCGGCGCTGGCCCCGGTCTGACCGGCGGTGCGGGCGGTATCGGCGGAAACGCCGGAATGTTCGGGGCCGGCGGCGTGGGTGGAACCGGCGGCGCCGGCGGTGCCGGTGATCAACTGTCGGGCATCCACGGCGGCGAAGGTGGCGTAGGCGGTCGTGGCGGCAATGGCGGTGCCATGTTCAGCACGGCCGGGGCCGGCGGCGTCGGGGGCGCCGGCGGTGCCGGGTACACCGGCACGAACGGCAGCGTCGCAGGCGAGGCAGGCGGGACCGGAGGCAACGGCGGCAATGGTGGCGCCGGTGGCGCGGCCGGCAGCACCGGCATGTTCGGGGCCGGCGCCGCGGGCGGTCAGGGCGGTGCGGCCGGACTCGGCGGCGACGGCGGCGTTGGCGCTGCGGGCGAGGCTGGAAACATCCACGGCGCAGCCGGCGGGCAGGGCGGAAACCCGGGCATTGCCGGCCTGGGTGGCGCGGGATCCCTGGGCGGGCCTAATGGCGCGGCCGGCGCCGCGGCCACCAGCGGCGGCAACGGCGGCGCCGGCGGCGCTGGCTTCAGCGCGGCGACCGGATCGAACGCAACGGGCGGCAACGGTGGCGGCGGCGGCAACGCCGGCTCGGCCGGACACGGCGGCGCCGGCGGCGCCGGTGGCTCCGGCGACGGCAGCGGTTGGGGCGGGAACGGTGGTGCCGGCGGCGTGGGCCAGGTCGGTGGGACCGGTGGTGCCGGCGGTGACGGCGGCGCGACGGGCAACGGCGGTAATGGTGGTGCCGGTGGTAACGGAGTGGCTGGTGCTGCAGGGGCGAACGGGGCGACACCCGGTGCCGCAGGCGGCACGGGCGCGGTCGGCGGTACC
>NZ_LZKQ01000074.1 GCF_001668675.1 Mycobacterium asiaticum
ACCAGCGCTCCGGTGTGTCGGCGCGGTTCGCGATCGCCGCGGCCGAGACGGTCGCCGCGGCGGCCCGGCACCGCGGCGCGATCCTGGGCGAGACCGACCCGGTCGCCCGGGTGGTCGACCTGGGCACCATCATCGACGTGTTGCGCGGCAAGCTGGAATTCGAGTCCGGCGAGGAGGGCCGCGAGCAGGCCGTGCTGGAGCATCTGCTGCGCCGCGCCACCGCCGACACCGCCTCGCGCGTGCTGGGCGGCATCGACGTCGGCACGCTGGTGTCCGCCGTCGAGAGTGGTTCCGCGGTGACGACGGGTGAACGGGTGTCGGCCAAGGATGTGCTGGCCGCGGTGCCGGGCCGCCGCGGCGACCGTCTCGGCCGCGGCGATCGCGAACCGCGCCGACACACCGGAGCGCTGGTCGACCGAACTGGACTCGCGCAGGTAGCGGGCGAACCGCGCGATGATCTGCAGCAGGTAGTCGGGCACCTGCGCGCTGAGGTGCGCCTCCTGGGCGATGACACCGATCTCGGCGCTCAGTTCGAGGGGGTAGTGGGTGCGGATCTCGGCGCCGAACCGGTCCTTGAGCGGCGTGATGATGCGGCCGCGGTTGGTGTAGTCCTCCGGGTTGGCGCTGGCCACGACCAGGACGTCGAGCGGCAGCCGCAGCGTATAGCCGCGCACCTGGATGTCGCGCTCCTCCATCACGTTGAGCATCGAGACCTGGATGCGCTCGGCGAGGTCGGGCAGTTCGTTGACGGCGACGATGCCGCGGTGGGCCCGCGGGATCAGCCCGTAGGCGATGGTTTCCGGGTCTCCCAGGCTGCGGCCTTCGGCGACCTTGATCGGGTCGATGTCCCCGACCAGGTCGGCGACGCTGGTGTCCGGGGTGGCCAGCTTCTCGGTGTACCGCTCGCTGCGGTGCTTCCAGGTGATCGGCAGGTCGTCTTGCAGCTGGGCGGCGCGGCGGATCCACTCCGGCGTGATCGGCGTGTACGGGTGCTCGCCCAGCTCCGAGCCGTCGATCACCGGCGTCCACTCGTCGAGCAGACCGGTGAGCGCCCGCAATAGCCGCGTCTTGCCCTGGCCGCGTTCGCCCAACAACACGAAGTCGTGGCCGGCGATCAGCGCGCGCTCGAGCTGCGGGATGACGGTGTCATCAAAACCCAGAATCCCAGGCCAAATTTCGTCACCCTCGGCCAGCGCGGTCAGAAGATTCTCGCGGATTTCCTGCTTGACCCCCCGCTCACGGTGACCGGAGGCACGCAGCTCGCCGACGGTGCGGGGCAGATTGCTCGGTGAAGTCACCACTCCACGCTACGACGCCGACTTTCGTTGTGCCGACGAGAGTGACTTTCCCGACGCACCTCGCGGCGTGTCGGTCGTGTATTTCACTCTCGGCTGAGGAGATCAGTGGGCGAAGTGGCGTGCTCCGGTGAGGTACAACGTGATCCCCGCCTTGCTGGCCGCGGCGGTCACTTCGTCGTCGCGCACCGAACCGCCGGGATGCACGATCGCCTTGACCCCGGCGGCGGTCAGGGTCTCCAGGCCGTCCGGGAACGGGAAGAACGCGTCGGAGGCGCCGACCGCGCCACGCACCCGCTCGCCACCTCTCTCGACAGCAAGCCGGGCCGCGTCGACCCGGTTGACCTGCCCCATCCCGACGCCGATGGTGGCGCCGCCAGAGACGATGACGATCGCGTTGGACTTGACCGCGCGGCAGGCGCGCCACGCGAAGACCAGGTCGGTCAGGGTGGCCGGGTCGGCGGGCTCACCGGTGGCCAGGGTCCAGTTGTTCGGGTTGTCGCCCTGCGCGTCGAGTTGGTCGCGCTGCTGGATGAGCAGTCCGCCGCTGATCGGCCGCAACTCGTGCCCGCCTGCCAGAGGTTCGGAGGCCACCAGCACGCGGATGTTCTTCTTGCGGGTCAGTATCTCGACGGCCCCGGGCTCGTAGGCGGGTGCGACGATCACCTCGGTGAAGATCGTGCTGACGTATTCGGCCATTTCGACGCTGACTTCGGTGTTGGCCGCGATCACGCCGCCGAAGGCGCTCAGCGGGTCGCATTCGTGGGCTTTGCGGTGCGCGTCGGCGACCGAGACCTCCGAGATCGCGATGCCGCAGGGGTTGGCGTGCTTGATGATCGCGACGCAGGTCTGCTCGTGGTCGAAGGCGGCGCGCCAGGCCGCGTCCGCATCGGTGAAGTTGTTGTAGGACATCTCCTTTCCGTGCAGCTGCTCGGCCTGCGCCAGACCCGGCCAGGCAGCGGGATCGGCGTAGAGCGCGGCCTGCTGGTGCGGGTTCTCGCCGTAACGCAGGGTCGCCTGGCGGCGCCAGTTGCGGGCGAAGAAATGCGGAAACTCCTGCGGCGGGTCTTCCGGGGCCAGGGTCTCCTGCATCCAGGTGGCGACGGCGATGTCGTATTCGGCGGTGTGCTGAAAGGCCAGCGACGCCAGCTTTTTGCGCTCGGCGAGGGTAAATCCGCCGTTGCGCACCGCGGCCAGCACCCCGTCATAGCCGCGCGGGTCGACCACCACGGCGACGCTCGGGTGATTCTTGGCGGCCGCGCGCACCATGGAGGGTCCGCCGATGTCGATCTGCTCGACGCACTCGTCGACGCCGGCGCCGGATTCGACGGTTTGGGTGAACGGGTAGAGGTTGACGACGACGAGTTCGAAGGCCTTGACGCCGAGCTCTTCCAGGGCCGCCTCGTGCGCCGGCTTGCGAAGGTCGGCCAACAGCCCCGCGTGCACCTTAGGGTGCAGGGTCTTCACGCGGCCGTCGAGCACCTCGGGGAAGCCGGTCAGCTCTTCGACCCGGGTCACCGGGATCGCTTTGTCGGCAATGGTCTTCGCCGTCGAGCCGGTGGAGACGATCTCCACACCGGCCGCCGCGAGCCCCTGCGCCAGCTCGACCAGCCCGGTCTTGTCGTACACGCTGATCAATGCGCGGCGGATCGGCTTCTTGTCGATGCTCATGCTGTGTTCATCCCCAGGGTCGCCTTTCGCTCGATCACCGTCACGCCGCCGGTTGCCATGGCGGCCACCACTTTCACCAGCAGTTGCCGTTCCACAACCTTGATGCGCTCATGCAAGGAGTCCTCGTCGTCACCGTCGAGCACTTCGACGGGTTGCTGGGCCAGTATCGGACCGGTGTCGACACCGGCATCCACCAGGTGCACCGTACAGCCGGTGACTTTCACCCCGTAGTCCAGCGCGTCGCGCACGCCGTGCGCACCCGGGAAGGCCGGCAACAGCGCCGGATGCGTATTGACGGTGCGTCCAATGAAGCGCGAAAGAAATTGCGGGCCAAGGATTCTCATGAATCCGGCGGATACCACCAGATCGGGCTGGTGGGCCGCGGTGGCTGCGGTGATGGCGGCGTCCCAGGCGTCCCGGCTCGGATGGTCGCCGACGCTGACTTTGTAGGCCGGGATGGCTGCCCGCGCGGCGATCTCGGTGGCCCGGCAGTCGCGATCCACGCCGACGGCCACCACCCGCGCCGGGTAGTCGCCGACGGCCGCCTCGAGCAGGGAGTTCAGCAGTGAACCGGTCCCGGACGCCAAGACCACCAGCCGCGCCGGTGCACTCGGGGGCACACGGAGCGGTTCCTGCACACGCGGAAGCCTAGTGGTGTGACGACGCCCGGCGCGCAGCAGACCCGGCCGAGAGACCGTCAATCCTGCCGCTCACCGCCCGGCCCCTCGTCGGGCTCCGGCGCGGCACCCGACGCCTCTTCTGCCGGGACTTCCGGAGCATCTGAGACGTCTGGGCCGTTCGGGACGTCCGGGGCCTCGCCGGGCTCGATGTCGTCGTCGAAAACCCCCAGGACGGGTTCTTCGGCATCCACGGGCACCGGCTCCGGTCGACGTCGCCGGGGTCGGCGCCGGATCCCGCCGGCCATCACCACCGTGACCGCACCGACGAGCGTGAACCAGAACAGCACACCGAGGAACAGCGCGCTCTTGTCGACGCCGACGTCCCCGAAGTTCCCCAGTTTGCCGCCACCGCCGTAGCCGAGCAGCGTCATCGCCGACGCACCCACGACGCCGGCCACCAGCAGCTTGGCCATCGCCGCGAACAACGGCAGCGCGCGCCGGGCGCACTGCTGCCCGACCGCGACACCTGACGCGGCGCCGATGATCAGCAGGGCGACCCACACCGGACCCAGCGGCGGCGTCGGCGCCGCGGCCAGGATCGGCAACGCCGGCACATCACCACCGAACACCGTGAACGAACTGAACGTCGCGAACCCGATGTGCGCGCTCGATCCCACCGCGACAGCCGACGCACCGACGATGACGTTGGGCGCGTACAGCACCGACAGCACGGTCAGGTTGAACTGGCCCCAAATGGACTCGGTGATGCCGTACAGGTCCTGCATCGTCGCCCAGTGCACAACCAGCGACCCGGCCGTCACCATCCCCGACAAACCCACCAATGCCAATACCCCGGCGGTGGCCGCGCGCAGCGAATCGCCCAGCCAGTTGGGCAGGGGGGAAATGGCCAGGGCGCGTCGGCCCACCCGCGACCACACCCCGATCGCGGCGCCGACCGCATGCACCACCAGCACGCTCGTGAAAGCCCGTAAGGCGCTGGGTGTTTGCAACTCGGTCAGCACCGACGACGCGTCGTGAATTACCGCCAGTGCGATCGCCGTCATCAACAACGGCCCGCCCAGCGACGACGCGATGACCCAGCGCACCACCAGCCACGACGAGTACGGAGACGTGGCCCGCGCCGTCGCGCGCGCGGTCGCCCACACCATCAGCAGGACGGGTAGCAGCGGCATGACGCCGAGCTCCCGGCCGCCGATCGACACCGGCACCTGGTGGATGCCGAGCCACATGCTTGCGATGGCGCCCAATGCGCCGGTCATGTCGCTGTTGGCGATCAGCAGTTCCAGCAGCGTGACAGCCGCAATGATGACCAGCGCCACCACGGCGGGCGCGAACGCCACCCGAACGAGGTCACGCGCCTGCCGAGCGCCCGCGGACTGGTTGTCCTCGCTTCTTGCCGACACCCTGTTCACTCTTCGCGCACGAGCCTTACCAGGCGCGAGAGCGCTCGTTTAGACCGGCGCCGAACCAGGCGACGACTGCTGGCCCTGACCGTAGGACTGCTGACCCTCGGCGGGCTGTGAGTAGTTGACCGGAGCCTGGCCCCCCTGGGATCCAGAACCGGCACTGACCGGCGGCGGCGGGCTGAAGCTCGGGAACCCGGTGGGCGGGGTGTGCGTCGGTCCCTGCTGCTGTTGCTGGGGGGGCGACTGCGCCGGCTGCTGGGCGGGGAACCCGCCGGACTGGGGGTTGGGGCTCGACGAGTAGCCGCCGCCGTATTGCGAGCCGTAGCCGGCGGGGTTCTGCGCGGGCTGCTGTGCACCCGGCTGACCGTAGTAGCCGCCCGGCTGGCCGCCGTACTGACCGTACTGGCCGTACTGTCCGTACCCACCGAACGGGTCGTACTTGGGCCGCGGCGCCGGGGCGGTGATGACGCCCGCGTCCAGCAGCAGCGCGGCGACCGCGGCCACCGCCTCGAAGACGATCAGCACCAGGACAATCCACAGCGCCCAACCGGTCGAGTACGCGTTCGGCTTGTTGAACGTCGCGGAGATGACCAGCAAGACGGCCAGCACCGAGAGCACTGCGACGATCGTCACGTAGCTCTTGGCTTTGGGTAGCAGGCTCACCCCAGCGAGCAGTGCGGCCAACACCGCCACCACCACCGCCAATGCGAATTCACCGAACAACTCACCGCCGGAGCCGCCGAGATCGTTGCCGTAGGTGAAGACCGGGCCGAAGTTGAAGAAGTAGGCGAGCAGACCCAGGGCCGCCACCGCGATGGTCAGGTAGACCCCCAGCTTGCTCTCACCCGGCTCGGTCTGCGCCGGCGCCGGTGTGTTCGGAGTGCCGTAGGACCCCGGCGGCTGCGATTGCTGATATCCGGGAGTACCGGGTGAGTAGGTCATGACTCCTCCTGTTGCTTCCGGTGGCCGCATTGCGCGGGGCGGCGCCGGCCGTGCGACGCCATTCGACCAACCACGCTAGCGCACCTTCCAGAACAAAGGCCCGGCGCCGCTCGGGGCCACCCCGCGCCGCCCCGGCGGCAGCACAGCGGGGCCGCTCGCGCGCAAAAGTAGAACACGTTCTAAATTGAGGCATGGACTACGGACTCGTGCTGTTCACCAGCGACCGCGGCATCTCCCCGGCGGCAGCCGCCAAGCTTGCCGACGACCATGGTTTCCAGACGTTTTACGTCCCCGAACACACCCACATCCCGATCAAGCGCGAGGCGGCGCACCCGACCACGGGTGACGCCTCACTGCCTGACGACCGTTATATGCGCACCCTCGATCCGTGGGTGAGTCTGGGCGCGGCGTGCGCGGTGACGTCGCGCGTCCGGCTGTCCACCGCGGTGGCGCTGCCCGTCGAGCACGACCCGATCACCCTGGCGAAAAGTATCGCGACGCTGGACCACCTGTCCGGCGGACGGGTCAGCCTCGGCGTCGGATTCGGCTGGAACACCGATGAACTCGCCGACCACAACGTGCCGGCCGGGCGGCGTCGCACCATGTTGCGCGAGTACCTCGAGGCGATGCGGGCGCTGTGGACGCAGGAGGAAGCGGAATACGACGGCGAGTTCGTCAAGTTCGGGCCCAGCTGGGCCTGGCCCAAGCCAGTGCAATCCCACATTCCCGTGCTGGTCGGCGCGGCGGGCACGGAGAAGAACTTCAAGTGGATCGCGCGCAGCGCCGACGGGTGGATCACCACTCCCCGCGACTTCGACATCGACGAGCCGGTCAAGCTGTTACAGGACACCTGGGCCGCGGCCGGGCGTGACGGCGCGCCCCAGATCGTGGCGCTGGACTTCAAACCGGACGCCGACAAGCTGGCCCGCTGGGCCGAGCTCGGCGTGACCGAAGTCCTGTTCGGCATGCCCGACAGCGACGAAGACAAAGTCGCCGCGTACGTGGAGCGGCTGGCCGGCAAGCTGGCCGGCTTCGTCTAAGGCGAGCAGCGGTTGCCGTAGTCGAAGGACCGCACCTGCACCGCGGTGCCCAGCGGGTCCTCGTCGGTGAGGCGGGCGATCAGTCCGTCGTCCTCGGTGGTTGCGATGAAGCGGCTGCCGTCAGAGTCCAAGCGTCCGATGATGATTCCGGTGCGGCGTCCGTTGTCCCGGCGCACGGTATAGGTCTCTACGGTGCCCGGACCGTCGGGATGTTCGGTCACCGGCACGGTGGGTCCGGCGTCGACCTGCTTCTGCAGTTGCGCGCTGCGGTCCGGTCGCCACGGCACGGGCTCGGTCGAGTACACGCCGACCGAGTACTTGCTCAGGATCCCGCCGTTGGCGCCGACGAGGCCGAATTCCCCGGGGGCACTTCGCATCCGGGCGACGGTCTCGGCAACGGCGTGCATCGAGTAGTTATTGCCGGCGCCGCCGAAGAACGGCAGCCCGCCGGTAAGGGTGAGACCACGTGGATCGTCGGGCGCGATTGACAGCCCGTCGCAGACGTTGAACACCGGCACCGGGAAGCAGCTGTACAGGTCGAAGGTGGCGATGTCGTCGATGCCGATCCCCGCCACGTCCAGCGCCTCGCGCGCCGCCAGCAAGGCCGACGGAGCCTGCCCGAGGTCGGGCCGTTCCAGCAGGTCCTGCTCTTGCAGGTCCGCGTGGCCGCGTAGGTACACCCATTTCTCTTCCGGCACGCCCAGTCGGTGCGCCGCGGCCACCGACATCAGCAACGCAGCCGCACCCTGGTTCACCTGATCGCGGGCGACCATCAAGCGCGGGTACGGGTCCGAGATCATCCGGTTGCGCTCGGAGACGGTGATCAGCTCGTCGACGGTCCGCTCGACCGGGGCGGCTGCGAACGGGTTGTTAGCGGCGACCTTGCTGAACGGCGCGAACAGCTCGCCCATGCGGCGCAGATACTCGGTCGGCCCGAGGCCGGTCCCGGCGCGCCGCGCATTCTCCAGCAACGCGTACTGCGTCGGCGCATCGATGAGACCGTGGATCACGGTGTTTCGGGACACCAGGTAGTCGATGCCCTGGCCGCGGTCTTCGAGGTCGCCTTCGATGGTCTCGGTGAAGTCGGGTTTATCGGTGGCCTGGGCGAAATGGCGCAGCGTGGACGTCGCATCGGAGCCGAAGACCAGGGCCACCTCCGAGTGGCCCGCCGCGATCTCGCCGGCCAGCTCGGTGATCAGTTTCTGCGGTCCCTGGCCGCCGACGATCTCCAGGATTGCCCGGCCGGGCTCGGCGCCGATCCGTTTGGCCACCGACCGCGGGTAGTTGTTGGACCGTCCCAGCGGCGCGTTGGCGACCGGCCCGGAGATCTCGAACTGCCGCAGCGCCGCGATTGTGTCGACGGCACCCGCCACCCCGATACCGCCGCTGTCGTCAACCGCGGCCTGGGCGGCGGCGGCCGCCAACTCGACCGGTGACATGGCCCGGTAGCCCGGATCAGCGATGCGCTCGGCGGCCTGTCCGACACCGACGATGACGGGCGTCCGCGGATCCAGTTTCATAGCTCAACTATCTACCCCAGCCCTGCGCTCTGTTTGCAGGCGGGGTGAAGTTGGGATCGGTAGACGCCTGTGTGGCAATACCGTTCTGCCGTCCGGTGACCCGCGGGAGGTCGCCGCAACGGTTGGAGGTCGGAGATGTCTCACGTGATCGCGGTGCCGGAGTTCATCAGCGCGGCGGCCTCGGATCTGGCGAACGTCGGTGCGGCGGTCAACGCAGCGAATGCGGCGGCGGCATCGCCCACGTCCGCCCTGCTGGCAGCGGGCGCCGACGAGGTATCCGCTGCGATCGCAGCGATGTTCAGCTCCTACGGGCAGACCTACCAGTCGCTCAGTGCTCACATCGCCGGCTTCCACCAGCAGTTCGTTCAGCTGTTGGCCACCGGCGCCAATTCCTACGCCACTGCCGAAGCCACCAGCGCCGATTCACTGCTGGCCGCCATCAACGACCCGTTCGAACGATTCCTCGGCCGCCCGCTGATCGGCGATGGCGCCAACGGCGTCGACGGAACCGGCTCCAATGGCCAAAACGGCGGCCTGCTGTGGGGCAACGGCGGTGCCGGCGGTTCCGGTGGGGCCGGCCAGAATGGCGGGTTCGGCGGCGACGGCGGGTTCCTCTTCGGCAATGGCGGCCGGGGCGGTACCGGTGGAGCCGCCAACGGCGCCGGCTTCGTCGGCCAGGGTGGCGCCGGCGGTAACGCCGTCGGCCTGTTCGGCAACGGCGGCGCCGGAGGGGTCGGCGGGGCCAGTGTCAATGGCGTCGCCGGCGACGGCGGATGGGGCGGCAGCGGCGGGATCCTCTGGGGCAACGGCGGCGCCGGGGGTGCCGGCGGGAACGGCTTCGTTGCCGGCTGGGGCGGCTACGGGGGCGACGGTCTCGGCCTGCTCTATGGTCTTGGCGGCGTCGGCGGAGCCGGCGGCGACTCGCTGGTGTTCAGCAATGGCATCGCCGGTGTCGGCGGGACCGGCGGCAGCGGCAACATTCTGTTCAACCTGATCTCGACCGGCGCCGACGGCGGTACCGGAGGGGCAGCGGTCGGCAACGCCAACATCGGCGGCCAGGGCGGGCAGGGCGGCAGTGGCGCCGGCCAGTTGTTCGGCTTCGGCGGCAACGGCGGGACCGGCGGGACCAACCTCACCGGTGGTCACGGCGGGCCGGGCGGGTACGGCGGCGACGGTGGGGCGTTCTTCGGCATCGGCGGCGCGGGCGGCGACGGCGGCAGCGCGGCGGCCGGCGGGACCGGCGGAGTCGGCGGACTGGGTGGCCTCGGTGGCATCCTGTTCGGCCTCGGCGGCCACGGCGGCAATGGGTTCGGCGCGGCCAACTTGGCCGTCGGCGGCAACGGCGCGCAGGGCGGCTACGGCGGGTACTTCTTCGGCATCGGGGGCGACGGCGGCAACGGCGGCATCGGAGCGATCCCCGGCATCGGCGCCCCCGGCGGGTTCGGTGCGTTCTTCCTGGTCGGCCCGAACGGCAAGCCCGGCGTGACACCGGGATAGCCCCCCGGGGCACCGTCCGCTCGCGACCGGGGGCGCCTTTTGCTCGCGCTGGAGCGCTACAGGGTCTTGAGGATCTCCCGGGCCAGCGCGGCCGTCTCCGACGGCGTCTTGCCCACCTTCACGCCCGCCGCCTCCAACGCATCCTTCTTGGCCGCCGCGGTGCCCGACGACCCGGACACGATCGCGCCCGCGTGGCCCATCGTCTTGCCTTCCGGCGCGGTGAATCCCGCGACGTAACCGACGACCGGCTTGGTCACATTCGCCTTGATGAAGTCAGCGGCCCGCTCCTCGGCGTCACCGCCGATCTCGCCGATCATCACGATCAGCTTGGTGTCGGGGTCCTTCTCGAACGCCTCGATGGCGTCGATGTGGGTGGTGCCGATCACCGGGTCACCGCCGATGCCGATCGAGGTGGTGAACCCGAAATCACGCAGCTCGTACATCATCTGGTAGGTCAGCGTGCCGGACTTGGACACCAGACCCACCGGTCCGGGACCGCTGATGTTGGCCGGGGTGATGCCCACCAGCGACTGACCGGGGCTGATGATGCCGGGGCAGTTCGGCCCGATGATCCGGGTCTTCTGTCCCTTCTCCACGTTGTAGGCCCACGCATAGGCGCTGTCCTGCACCGGGATTCCCTCAGTGATGACCACCAGTAGCGGAATCTCGGCGTCGATGGCCTCGATGATCGCGTCCTTGGCGAACACCGGCGGCACGAAGATGATCGAGACGTCGGCGCCGGTCTTCTCAATGGCCTCCACGACGCTGCCGAACACCGGCAACTCGACGGGCTCCCCGTCGGCGTTCTTGTGCGCCACGGTGGTGCCGGCCTTACGGGCGTTGACACCGCCGACGATCTTGGTGCCGGCCGCCAGCATCCGGGCGGTGTGCTTGGTGGCTTCGGCGCCGGTGATGCCCTGGACGACGACCTTGTTGTCTGCGGTCAGGAAGATAGCCATGTTCGTTCAGTCCCTTTCCTCGTGCCGACCCGCTGCGCCCGGCTTCGCCGCCCTTGCGATCGCCACGTCAGGCGCTCGCCAGCTCGGCCGCTTTGTCGGCGGCGTCGTCCATCGTCGCGACCAGGGTCACCAGCGGGTGGTTGGCCTCGGCCAGGATGCGCCGGCCCTCCTCGACGTTGTTGCCGTCGAGGCGCACCACCAACGGCTTGTTCGCCTCGTCGCCCAGGATCTCGAGAGCCTTGACGATGCCGGTGGCCACCGCGTCGCAGGAGGTGATGCCGCCGAAGACGTTGACGAACACGCTCTTCACCTGCTCGTCGCCCAACACCACGTCCAGGCCCGCGGCCATCACCTCGGCTGAAGCGCCACCGCCGATGTCGAGGAAGTTGGCCGGCTTCACGCCGCCGTGCTTCTCGCCCGCGTAGGCGACGACGTCCAGCGTCGACATGACCAGGCCGGCGCCGTTGCCGATGATTCCGACCTGTCCGTCGAGCTTCACGTAGTTGAGGTCGTGCTCTTTGGCCTTGAGCTCCAGCGGGTCTGTCGCCGCGCGGTCCTCGAACTCGACGTGGCCGGGCTGGCGGAAGTCGGCGTTCGCGTCCAGGGTGACCTTGCCGTCCAGCGCCAGGATCCGGCCTGGGTCGCCTTCACCGCGTGAAGGAGTGCGCACCAGCGGGTTGACCTCGACCAGGGTGGCGTCCTCGCCGACGAAAACACCCCACAGCTTCTCGATGGTCACCGCGGCGGAGTCCAGCACCTCCTCGGGCAGGTGGCCCTGCTCGGCGATGGAACGCGCGAACGCCCGGTCCACCCCCTTGACCGCGTTCACCGGGACCTTGGCCAGCCGATCCGGCTTGGTCGCGGCCACCTCCTCGATCTCCATGCCGCCTTCGACCGAGCACATGGCCAGGTAGGTGCGGTTGGCGCGGTCGAGCAGGAAGGAGAGGTAGTACTCCTCGGCGATGTCGCTGGCCTCGGCGACCAACAACTTCTTGACGATGTGGCCCTTGATGTCCAGGCCGAGAATGTTCTTGGCGTGCTCGTAGGCCTCTTCGGGCGTCGCGGCGTACTTCACGCCACCCGCCTTGCCGCGCCCACCGGTCTTGACCTGGGCCTTCACCATGACGGGCGCACCGACTTCCTCCGCGATCGCTTTCGCGCCTTCAGCGGTGTCGGTCACCCGGCCCTGCGTGCCGGGTACGCCGTGTTTGGCGAACAGTTCTTTGGCTTGGTACTCGAACAGATCCATGGGGCGTCACTGCCTTTGCTCGGCTTGTCTACTAGGCCAATTAGGGTGGCGGTGCCGCAGTCGGCAACTCGCACGGAGGAACTGTATCGGCACCCCGAACGACTCTCGTCGCCGCATCCCACCGCTGTGGTGCACGTCACCTGACGGAACGGCACACGAGGACGTGACCCAAGTCACAAAAGTGGCCGCATTTTGCACTGAGGTTGCCAGCCCCATACCTTTGCGGATACCTTCTCAAGGTCCAGATAACGTTATGGTCACGATACGAGGACATTTCAGCTTGTCCCAGCACCGAATTACCCGCTCTACCAGCGTGGCTACCACGCGCGCGCACCGGGATCGCTGGTTACAGCATCACCGCAACGAAGTCACCGAGATCATTCCGCTGGACGGCTTCGACGAGTTCGACGACCTCGAGTTGTCCGACCTCGACGAGCTGGACTTCGGCGAGTCTGAGTTCAATCTCGACGAGCAGCTGCTGCACGCCCCGGAGCTCGACGACCTCAACGACGTCGACGAGTTGATCCCGCTGTGGCTGGCTGCCCCGGTCACCGAAGTCCTACCGCGGGTCGTCATCACGCCCGAATCCGGTTCCGACACGACCGACGTCCTGCCGGTGCCGCGCCGCGGCGGAAGCCACCGCAAGGAGCCCACCAGCGCCGCCAAGGGCCGCCTGCTGATCGGGGCGATGGCCGCCGGTGCGGCCGCCGCGGCGACGCACACCGCGCTCAGCCAGTCCGAGACCGCCAAGATCGAGACGGTGCTGACGGCGAACGCGTCGAACATGTCGGGCGGATCCGGCAGCAACGCGCCGCGCGGTGTTCAGGTGATCGCCGCCCAGCCCGCCAACGCCGCCTTCCACAACGAAGAACTCGCCCGAGGCAACGCCTTCGCGCAGGAGCGCGCTCAGCGCGAGGCCCGGCTGCAGCAGCCGCTGTACGTCATGCCGACCAAAGGCATCTTCACTTCCAACTTCGGCTACCGCTGGGGCGTGCTGCACGCCGGCATCGACCTGGCCAACTCGATCGGCACGCCGATCTACGCGGTGTCAGATGGGGTCGTCATCGACGCCGGTCCGACCGCGGGCTACGGCATGTGGGTCAAGCTGCGCCACGTCGACGGCACTGTCACGCTCTACGGCCACGTCAACAGCACGCTGGTCAGCGTCGGCGAACGCGTGATGGCGGGCGACCAGATCGCGACCATGGGCAATCGGGGCTTCTCCACCGGGCCACACCTGCATTTCGAGGTGCTGTTGGGCGGTAGCGAGCGGATCGACCCGGTGCCGTGGCTGGCCAAGCGTGGGCTGTCCGTCGGCAACTACGCCGGCTGACCGGTGACCGCGCCCAGCGATCCCGGTCCGCGCGATAATCCGCCCGAGCCCGGCGAATCACCGGGCGAACCCCGCACGCGAATCATCCGGCGTGCGCCGACGGCGCCGTTGCCGCCGATCCCGGATTCCGCGCAACCCACGCAAATCATCCGGCGTGCACCGTCTTTGGCGTCCGGCCAGGTGCCGCCGCCCACGGTGCTGCCGACGAAGACGAGGGCCCGTACCGCGGTGGCGGCCAGCGCGGTGAGCATCATCAGCGGCTGGGCGACGTCGGTGGTGGCCACCGACCTGATCGCCGGCTGGTGGCAGACGGACCGATTGTTCTGCATCGCAGTCGGATTCCTCGCGCTGGTCTTCGCGGTCACCACCGTCTCGGGCGTCATCCTGCTGTTGCTGCGCCGTCCGGTGGGGCGTTGGCTGCTGGTGGCTGGGGCGGCGGTGGCGCTGCTGACCTACCTCGGTGTGTTCATCGCGGGCGCGCGGGTGGCGTGGCTGGTGCACCTGCTGCCGCTGTTGCCGGTCGCAAGCGGCGTGCTGGTGATGTTGAACGAAACCAAGCGCTGGGTCGAATAGTCCTGCGCCGCTAGGCGTTCAGAGCTTGCTGATCGGCGCGTGGTTGTGCATCAGCTTCACCCGACCGGCGCTGCCGAAGTCGATCAACGACATCGCCGATTCGCCGACACCGGACACTTCCTCAACGCGGCCCAGGCCGTACTTGTCATGGGTTACCCGGTCACCGGGCTCCAGCACGATCAGCGGACGCTTGGCGGCTCCCGAACGCGTGGGCGCCGCGCGCGGGGTGCCGAACCGTCCGGCGCCGCTCACCGGCGCGCTGAACGACGGCTTGGGCGCAGTGCGGCGCCAGTCGATGAGCTGCTGCGGAATCTCGCGCAGGAAGCGAGATTCCGGGTTCAGCATGGGCTGACCCCACGATGACCGCACGATGGCCCGGCTGACGTACAACCGCTGCCGGGCCCGGGTTATCCCGACGTAGGCCAATCGCCGTTCCTCGGAGAGTTCGACCGGGTCGTCGAGGGCGCGCATGTGCGGCAACATGCCGTCCTCCCAACCGGTCACGAAGACCACCGGGAACTCCAGCCCCTTGGCGGTGTGCAAGGTCATCAGCGTCACCAGGCCCGAGCCGTGCTCCGGGATCTCGTCGGTGTCGGCGACCAGCGACACGCGTTCGAGAAATGCCGCCAGCACCCCGGTGTCGGGCACGTCCTCGTTGTCGGCGTCGGTCTCGGCCGCCAGGGCCTCCGCGTTCGCCCGGTCGATGCTGAATTCATGTGCGACGCTGACGAGTTCGTTGAGGTTGTCCAGCCGCGCCAGCTCCTGCGGGTCGGTTGAGGATTCCAGTTCCCTGCGGTAGCCGGTGCGTTCCAGCACCGCTTCGACCAGTTCGCCGAGATCGTCGTCAAGGTGCCCCCGCAGCTCGTCCAGCAACTCGACGAAGCCGGCAATCGCCTTCTCGGCCCGGCTGTTGAGCATCGCGACCTTGCCCTCGGCCGCGGCCTGCAAGGCGTCGGCGAAGCTGGCTCCGGTGTTCTCGGCGTACACCGCCACACACGCCTCGGCACGATCGCCGATGCCACGGCGCGGCGTGTTGAGAATGCGCCGCATGCTGACCGCGTCGCCCGGATTGTCCAGCACCCGCAGGTAGGCGACGATGTCGCGGATCTCCTTGCGCTCGTAGAAGCGCACTCCCCCAACAACTTTGTAGGGAATGCCGGCGCGAATGAAGACCTCTTCCAGCGAGCGCGACGAGTTGTTGGTGCGGTAGAAGACCGCGACATCGTTATAGGTGATCTCACCGCGATCGGCCAGCGCGTCGATCTCCTCGGCCACGAATCTGGCCTCGTCGTGTTCGTTGTCGGCGACGTAGCCGACGATCAGCTCGCCCTCGCCGGCATCGGTCCACAACCGCTTCTCCCGGCGTCCGGAGTTGCGGGCGATCACCGAGTTGGCCGCCGACAGGATGTTCTGCGTCGAGCGGTAATTCTGTTCCAGCAGAATCGTTCTGGCGTCCGGGTAGTCGCGCTCGAAGTCTTCGATGTTGCGGATGGTGGCGCCGCGGAAGGCGTAGATCGACTGGTCGGCGTCGCCGACCACGCACAGTTCCGCGGGCGGCACTTCGTTGTTTTCGTTGTCGGTGCCGACCAGTTCCCGCACCAGCATGTACTGGGCATGGTTGGTGTCCTGGTACTCGTCGACCAGCACGTGGCGGAACCGGCGCCGGTAGTACTGCGCGATGTCCGGGAAGGTCTGCAGCACCGCGACGGTCTCACCGATGAGGTCGTCGAAGTCCAGGGCGTTGGCCGCCCGCAGCCGGCGCTGATATTCGCCGAAGACGGAGGCGACGGTGCGCGCCAGATCGTCGGATTCGTCGGCCAGGTCGGACACCGCCTGGTGCGGGTCGATCAGTTCGTTCTTCAGGTTGGAGATCGCATTGGCCAGCAGGCGCGGGGAGTACCGCTTGATGTCCAGGCCCATGTCGCGGCCGATCATCTGCAGCAGGCGCCGGGAGTCGTCGGCGTCGTAGATCGAGAAGTTGGAGTTCAGCCCCTCGATCAGGGACGCCTGGTTGCGCAGGATCCGCACGCACGACGAGTGGAATGTCGACACCCACATGTACCGCGCCCGGGGACCGACCAGGTTCACCACGCGTTCCCGCATCTCGGCGGCCGCCTTGTTGGTGAAGGTGATGGCCAGGATCTGGCCCACCCCTACCCCGCGCTCGGCGATCAGGTAGGCGATCCGCCGGGTCAGCACCGCCGTCTTCCCCGAGCCCGCACCGGCGACGATCAGCAGCGGCGAACCCTCATGGACCACCGCCTGGCGCTGTTGCGGGTTGAGGCCCGCGAGCAGTTCATCTACCGCGGATGGATGGGAGGACTCGGCTTCGGTCGCGTGCACACTCATGTCGTTCCAAACTTACCGCCGCCCGCCGACAACCGGACCGCCCACCGCCGCAGCGCAATTTCGGCACTTTTTTGCACACGCGCGCCGTCGGGTGGCACACTCAACTCGTGCTCAACAGGCAGCGCCGATTTTTCTACGGGTACCCGCCAGCGGTGCCCGTGGTCTAGCTGCCTTCGCAGAGCCCCGTGGTCCGCTTCCGGATTCGGGGCTCGTTTCTTGTGTGAGGCCGAAACCCGGATGAGACCAGACCCCCCACCTCACGAGAACGCGGAGATAGCAGAGATGAACACCATCGATACCGAACAGCTCGGCATTGACGAATTGCGCCAGGAGATCGACCGGCTCGATGCCGAGATTCTGGCGGCGGTCAAGCGGCGCGCGGAAGTATCCCAGGCGATCGGCAGGGTCCGGATGGCCTCCGGGGGTACCCGCCTGGTGCACAGCCGTGAGATGAAGGTGATCGAGCGCTACAGCGAGCTCGGTCCCGACGGCAAAGATCTGGCGATGCTGCTATTGCGTCTGGGGCGGGGACGACTCGGCCACTAAACGGTCAGCTCGACGTCAGGGTAGGCGCCATCGGCAGCGGGACGACCGTGGTCACAACCATGTTGTTATAGCGGTACCTGTTGTTGGGATGATGAGTTTCTTCGGTTGATGTGCCAAGGGCAAACAACCAGAACAGCATGGAACCGGCGAGAACAACTCCACCCACAACGATGCCCGCAATTGCCAAACCACGGCCACTTTCACCGGTGTTCTTGATCTGGTTCAGTGCGATAATGCCGAAAATGGGCCCTGCGAGCGCCCCGATACCGCAACACACCCACCCAATCGCCGAAGCCACCAGCGAGTAGATAGCAAACTTGTTGGTGGTGTTCGTCGGCGGCACCGAAGGCGCGAAACTGAACTCTCCCGGCGGGGGCGGCAGGTAACCGTAGCCCGCCGGCTGCGGTGGGTTGCTGCCTTGCGAAGGCCCGAAGTTTGGGGGCGAAAAGTTGAAGTCGTCCGGGGGCGGGAAACCACGACCTGGCTCTGGCGACACTCCGGGTGGCTGTTCCGACACGACGCGCCTCCTGCGACTTTGCGATACCGGCACTCAAGAGCCTGAAGGATGTACGGATCGTACTCCTGCTGGTCGTGCGATGTCGCCTGCTCAGACGGTTTGCTAAATGCCCCTTCGGGATCGTCCCCGGGGCGCCCCTGCAGCCTCTTAACCACCAGCCCACCGGTTAGCGCGGTTCGCTACTCGGCCACTACCTCCATCCGCGCTCTGAATTCGGCATTCGCATAAGCAAAGTCTTTGCTGACCATTACCGGTTTCGCGCCGCTGGCGATGACGATCTGCCGGTCGCGATAGGCCGGTCCGGCGAGCTCAGCTGCCTCGACGAGGCGTCGTCGGGAACTGTCGTGGAGGGACTCGACGTAGCCGAGTTCCTCGGAGATCTTCTCGGCCAGCCCGTCTGCGCCGCTGGGGTTCATGTAGGTGCGCACGGCGCAAGCCCCCAACATGCCATCAGCGTTGCGGTAGGCCGTCTGGAGTTGCCCCACACTCTGGGCGAACATCCACAACCGGAGCCCGTATTTGCGCCCGATGTTGAGGGCCTCGTCCACCGGCGGCATGTTCCGTAGCCGAGGAAGCTCGTCGAGCATGAAAAGAATGGGCGGCGAACCCGGCGGCGGGACTTTGCCGCCGGTGAGCATGCGAATGTGCTGGCCGATGAAGACTCGCAGCAGCGATAGGTAGGACTCGACTTCATTGGGCCGTATGTAGATGTAAATCGTCGGGTTGGTGCCGTTGCGCAAGTCTTCGGGACTCCAGTCCGCAGTCGAGGTGGCGCGGGCAATACGCTCGCCCGCCCAAGCGCTCAGGCTCGAGCGGGCGGTCTGTAGAACGCTGCTCAACGTTCTCTCGTTCATATCCGACAGCGAGTTGGCGTGTTGGGTCATGACGCGCACGTTGGTGGCTAGGCGGAGCCCCCGAATCATGTTGTCCCAGGGTTTGCCGCCGTAGAGGACATCGAGGACAGCGTGCATCGGGCGCTGGTCGGGGGGGTTGGCGTTGCAGACGTAGGCGATCACGGCGGTCAGGACAGTGCGGGCTTCGTTGTCCCAGAACGGGTCGCTGGACATGGTCGGGACGATCATCATCTCGGCCAGTAAACGAGAGTCCTCCCATATGTAGTCAGGATCGCTGTTGACGAAGGTAAGGGGGTTGTATTTGTGGCTGTCCGATGGCTCGAGCGGGCTGAATTTAAACACCGGACCCACGTTTTTCATTCGCCAGGCGGCTGTCTTTTCGTAGATGTCACCGGATATGTCAAGGACAACGGCTGGCCCTGGCCAGGTGAGCAGGTTGGGAAACACATTGCATTGGGTCTTACCCGAGCCAGGGGGAGCGATCGTCACTATTGACCCTTCCCCGGAATAGGTGAGCGGGGTTCCATCTTTGAACGAGCCGATGCGAACGGCGTAGTCACTCATTTTCGCGAACGGTGAGCCCGCCAGTTGCGATGGCTTCAGCCATGCACCGTCGCCCGTTGGGGTCAGTTGCTCAGCGAACTCCTGCAGCATTTCCCGAAAATCGGGCGGTAGTTGCGGTTGGTCGAGGAACTTTCGCACATGCTGCTGCATGGCAGTAATAGTTTGGTCGATGCTCGGGATAAGGCGCCGGACCGCGTCTACCGCTTCCTCACCGTGACGCAGGCCCTGATATTGGTTCTGGCCCTCTAATGAGCCTTTACCACCACCATATATCAATGCGACTCGCCATCCTCGGTACATGTCTACATTACTCTCATAGGCGCTGTTGAGAAGTTCGGCGAGCTTCAGATAAGAGCGTTCCTTTAGATCCATACTGGATAAGTTCCTGGTTACGGTGAAGAAAACATAGCCTCTGCTCGCTTGAGCTTTGGGAGCGGAAAATACCGTTGCCCCGGGTACTTCGCGATATGTGATGAACGTGTGAAATCTTGTCGCCCATACGGTGGCGGTCCGCTCCTCGAATAGCGCATTAATACGCCCCACGCGATGCCCGTGACTCGGGCCGAGCCACGCCAGCCATTTCTGCATGAAATCGGCTTCTATGTGCTGCATCTGGGACTCGGAGAGGAAAACCACCATCGCAGCGCCCTCCTCATCGTTCTCCTGGGCGAAGCTGTATATTACGCCATTCCTGCTTGCCGTGGCGGTGCTCGACAGCACACAGCGCGAGTTCCCTGGGGCCGGGGGTCTCTTATCTTTCTAGAGCGTCGCGTGCAGCTTGCTGCCGCCGCATCTCCTCTTGCCGCTCCCGTTCCAGCCGCTCTTGCTCCCGTCGCGCTTCCTCCCGGGCCTGTTCCAGCCGAGCTTCCTCCCGGGCTTGCTCCTCCCGCAAGGCTTGTTCCAGGCGCGCTTGTTCTTCCCGATCCTGTTCCTCACTTAAGGCTTGTTCCAGCTTGGCTATATCCTCTCGGGCTTGTTCCTGCCGGGCTTCTTCCTGGCGGATTTCCTCCTGTTCCGCCTGCCGGATTTCCTCTTGCCGGGTTTCCTGCTGCCGGATGTCCTCAGATTGTTCCCGCTGTTCCCCTTTGAGTTGCTGCTCGTGAATCTTCTGCTGCTCAAGCTCTTGCTCGTGTTGCAGCTCTCGTAGCTCAGCGGCGTGTTCTTCCGCCTGCTCTCGTTGCAAATCCATGGCCGTTTCATTGAAGCGAGCCAGCTGCTGCTGCATTACCTCCGGCGAATCCTTATATTGCTCAGTGATGTTATTCCGGTATTTCTGGATATCATTCTCGAGGTCGGCACGACTGATTTCGTGTTCCGCTTGCAACCTCATAATCGCGTTGATCTCTGTCTCGACCTGCCGGCCGCCGATTTCGACTCCCTGTAATTCATCGAGCGATCCGTTTACACTCTCGGTCGGCTCATCCGCCAGCAATTGCTCTAGGGATCCTGCGGCAACATCGGCTACCTGCCACGCCACGTTTGAGGGAGTGACATCTCCCAGTTCTCCTGTAATCTCACGGCGGCCCGCCATCTCGATTTCATTAGCAAGGCCATCCGGAAACGCGATGCCGGTCAACTTGCACGCGAGGTCTATGTATGGCTCTAAAGTACTGTGCCAGGAAATTACCTTGATGACCTTTTCGAGAGCGACACGGTGCTCCAAGCAATGAGCAGTCGCCCACGCACTGACGTGATGATCAATATCCGACAGCATGGTTCATGGTCTTTCCGGTGAGTGGGGCCAATCAAGGTACAGAAGTCTGCTTCCCATAAGACCGTGTGCGAGTCGTGTCACGACTGCCTCGGCGGTATCGGTGGAAAGACCCTCAATTCGGTCGACGACTCGTTCAACGATTTCCCGCAGCGATCGTGCACCGTCGAATTCCCACCAGAACCTCACGCCGATGACGTCGAGCGACACGGGGGCAGGAAGCGACAACGCGCTGTTTTGGATCTCAAATCTCGCCGGGTCACTGCCAGTGTTGCCCAATCCGACGCCGAGCGGAACGGGCCGCAGGCGCTCGACCGCGCCGCCCAATGCTTTTCCGGGCTCGATCGTGGCCAACAGGTCCAGCCTTCCGAGCCGGGCGATTGCGTGTTCCAGTTCAGCCCATTTTCGGCTCGTTGCGAACTCGGTTGCTGTGCTGACCGTCATTGGAGTCAGCAAGACGGTCCATATTCCGTAATCAACATTGTCCAGGGACACCAATTCTCCGCCTCGCCGGACGACCCCCGCCGTCTCTCCGCTGTCCGGATCGGCAACCACGCCTAGAGGGATTCCGACAGCTACGTGGCACGGACCGGGTCCTGTCTCGTGTTGATTCACCGGCTCAACCTCCCAGGGCCGTTACGCCACTGAATGGTATGCCCGCGCGGCGGTGTGGGTAGCGACGAGATTGGCGTGCTCCCATCAACGGTCTGGCGTACGCGGGCTGGGCTCTGAGAGTCACAGTCCTGTGGCCACCAGCTTGCTGAAATTTTGCGCGTAAACTATTCGGCTGCACTGTGTCTCGCGATTACGGTGACGCGGGCTAGCTAGGTACCGAGGTAGTTTCTGCGGACCCGCCGCCGCCTACCCAGCTGGCGCAGGACCGCCGGCGGTTCTTTCGCAGCACGGCCGGCACCGCGACGCTTGTGCGGTTTGCACATCGCGCAGCCGCGCCAGGAGCGCGAAGGATGATGGCTGGGCATCTGGAACTCCTTCACTAAACAGAGCGGCTGGACAAGGAGTCAGAATAGTCGCCGAACATGCTGGATGACCAGCATCGTCACGGGTCAGAAGCACTAAGCGTCGAGGTAGCATTTTCGTGGTAATGACGCGGCCAATTCAGTCAGGTTGGGACCCCGACCCATCAGGTGCCCGGGGGTTGCGTTACTGGGACAGAATCGGCCGAACCGATCGCACGTCAGCATATGCGCCGGCCCTCCAGAACAACGACGGCGCAGCATCACCGACCCCCGCACGCCTTCCCGGTTTCAGGTCTCAACTGGCCCTGATCGCATTCGGCATGTTCGTCGCCGTCGGCGCGATTCTCGCTCCATGGAAAGTGGTTGCGGGCATTGCACTTATCGTTGTCCTTGTCGTCACTCCTGTCGCGCTGGTTGCGCGGGCTGCTCAACGCCGCCGCGCGAATATCGCGGCACTTTCCAAACGCGCTGACGACCAACACCAGGCGGTGGTTCAGGGAGACGACGAGTGGGGTGTGTTCGGCCGCGAACCACCGACACAGTTGGTTGACAGTCCGGTCACGACTCCGCGGCCCAAGCTGACGAAGCGGGATCGGCAGTGGATCGTTGCCGGCTGCGCAACTTCAGCGGGGGTGGTGGTGTTCTTCACGGCAGCGATCGCCGAGTTGGTCCAATCCGGCGAACGGACCTCCGACCCAGTGTCCGCGACGAGTAGAACCCCCGCTTCGGAGGCCCCGCAACCGCGGATTGTGCCAGTTCCGCAACCTTTTACGCCTGGTCGGTCGTTACCGCCGTTGACAATTCCCGCAATCCCGTTCCCGTTCCCTTCGCCGGCACCCACGCCCAATACACCGACCGGCGTACCGGCAGCAATCGGCCAGCCTGCAACAGATGGCCAACTAACGTTCGTCGTAACTTCGTTCGATCGGTCGAAAACGGCGGGCAACGCCGCTATCCCCTACCTGCAAGTGACCGCAAAGGGCATGTTCGTCAGCGTTCACGTGGCGATCACCAACACCGGGCTGCGACCCGTTGTGCTGTTCGCAAGGGATCAGAGATTCCAGGCCAATGGTGTCGGTTTCGGTGTCGACCCAGCGGCTACGTTGTGGTCACTGACGACCGCGGTCGACATCGGTGCCGGCGCCAGTGTTTCTGTGATTTATTCGTTCGACGTGCCTGATAACCCGTTTACCGGAGGCACAGTCGAGTTGCACGCGGCGTCGACGACGCGGGGAGTCGCTGTGGCATTACCTCCCAACTAAATGTCGGGCGCCGCAGAGGCCGAGGACGACTCGGCCACTAAACGGTTACTGTTGCCGTTACATTCAGCCACTACCAGTTTTGCTGGGGTAAATTTCGCCGGAAATGGTGACGGCATTGACAGCTGGTGTTTCGCCGCTGCGCCGGTTGATGTTTTTGTTGACCGCAGCGTTGCTGGCCCTGCTGGGTGGCCTCTCCAACAGCTCCGGGACCTCGTCGGCTTGGTCGCGGCAGGGTCAGCCGATCGAATACCTGATGGTCCCGTCGGCGGCCATGCACCGACAGATCAAAGTCGAATTTCAAGCCGGCGGCCCCCATGCGGTGTATTTGCTCGACGGGATGATGGCCCGTGACGACTTCAACGGCTGGGACATTCATCTGCCGGTATTCGACTGGTTCGCCCCGAGCGGCCTGTCGGTGGTGATGCCGACCGGCGGAATGGCGAGTTTCTACTCCGACTGGTACCGCCCGGCCGTCGGCAACGGCGGCACGTGGACCTACAAGTGGGACACGTTCCTGGCCCGAGAGCTGCCGCAGTGGTTGGCGACCAACAAGGCGATCAGCGCGTCGGGCAACGCGGTGGTCGGTGCATCGATGGCGGGTTCGGCGTCCCTGATCCTGGCGGCCAACCACCCGCAGAACTTCGCCTACGCGGCCTCCATGTCGGGGTTTCTCAACCTGTCCGCCGGCAATTGGCCGTCGCTGGTCAGCGCCGCCCAACTGGGTTCCGGCGGCTTCCGCTCCGAGGCCATGTGGGGACCGCCCGGCGACCCGGCCTGGGCCAGCAACGACCCCACGGTCAACGTGGCGAAGCTGGTCGCCAACAACACCCGCATCTGGGTCTACACCGGCAACGGCGGCAAATCGGACCCCGATACCAAGCTGGACGCCAGCCTGCTGGAAAGCGCAACGCGCATCAGCAACAAGGTTTTCCAGGCCCGGTACAAGGCCGCGGGAGGGCGCAACGGGGTGTTCAACTTCCCGGCCAACGGCACGCACACCTGGTCGTATTGGGGCGAGCAGTTGCAGGCGATGCTGCCGGATCTGCAACAGGTGCTGGGTGCCACGCCGTCGCCCTGATCGGTGTCGGGCACTGACCGGTAGCCCGTCGCCGCACTAGGGTCGAATCATGACCTCCGAGACATCAGACATCACCGCCACCCCGGCGTGGGACGCGCTGCGCCGGCACCATGACCAGATCGGAGAAACCCACCTGCGGCAGCTCTTCGCCGACGATCCGGATCGCGGCCGCGAGCTCACCCTGACCGTCGGTGACCTCTACATCGACTACAGCAAGCACCGCATCACCCGCGAGACGGTGCGCCTGCTGATCGACCTGGCGCGGGCGGCCAACCTGGAAGAGCACCGCGATCAGATGTTCGCCGGCGCGCACATCAACACCTCCGAGGACCGCGCGGTGCTGCACACCGCGCTGCGGCTGCCGCGCGACGCCGATCTGATCGTCGACGGCCAGAACGTAGTGCGCGACGTGCACGAGGTGCTCGACGCAATGGGCGATTTCACGGACAAGCTGCGCAGCGGCGAGTGGAAGGGCGCTACCGGGGAACGGATCAAGACCGTCGTCAACATCGGCATCGGCGGCTCGGACCTGGGTCCGGTGATGGTGTACCAGGCGCTGCGTCACTACGCCGACGCGGGCATCTCAGCGCGCTTCGTCTCCAACGTGGATCCGGCCGACCTCGTCGCGACACTCGCCGATTTAGAACCCGCCACAACGCTTTTCATCGTCGCCTCCAAGACCTTCTCCACGCTCGAGACCCTGACGAACGCGACGGCCGCGCGCCGCTGGCTCACCGATGCGCTCGGTGACTCCGCGGTGTCGAAGCACTTCGTCGCGGTCTCCACCAACAAGCGGCTGGTCGACGAGTTCGGCATCAACACCGACAACATGTTCGGTTTCTGGGACTGGGTCGGCGGCCGTTACTCGGTGGACTCGGCGATCGGGCTGTCCGTGATGGCCGTCATCGGCCGAGAGGCGTTCGCCGACTTCCTGTCCGGATTCCACATCGTCGACGAGCACTTCAGGACGGCCCCATTGGAGTCCAATGCTCCTGCGCTGCTTGGACTTATCGGTCTGTGGTACTCGAATTTCTTTGACGCACAGTCGCGTGCGGTACTGCCGTACTCCAATGATCTGGCCCGGTTCGCCGCCTACCTGCAGCAGCTGACCATGGAGTCCAACGGTAAATCGACCCGCGCCGACGGCACACCGGTAACCACCGACACCGGTGAAATCTATTGGGGCGAACCGGGAACCAACGGCCAGCACGCTTTCTACCAACTGCTGCACCAGGGGACGCGTCTGGTGCCGGCGGACTTCATCGCGTTCAGCCAGCCGCTCGACGACCTGCCCACCGCCGAAGGCACCGGCAGCATGCACGACCTGCTGATGAGCAACTTCTTCGCCCAGACCCAGGTGCTGGCGTTTGGCAAGACCGCCGAGGAGATCGCCGACGAAGGCACCCCCGCCGACGTGGTGCCGCACAAGGTGATGCCCGGAAACCGGCCCACCACCTCGATTCTGGCGACCCGGCTGACACCGTCGGTACTGGGACAGCTGGTGGCCCTCTACGAGCACCAGGTGTTCACCGAGGGCGTGATCTGGGGCATCGACTCGTTCGACCAGTGGGGCGTGGAGCTGGGCAAGACGCAAGCCAAGGCCCTGCTGCCGGTGATCACCAGCGACTTTGCGCCGGAGAAGCAATCGGACAGCTCGACCGACGCGCTGGTACGCCGCTACCGATCCGAGCGCGGCCGCGCCAGTTAGGTTGCGCGGCCTTCTTGCGCGAGCAGACGTGAAAGCTCCTCCCGACCCGGCGTGTCGGGAGCTTTCACGTCTGCTCGCCAATCAAAGTCGTTCGAAGTCCGACCGCCTATCCTTTGTCTGTGCCCGTTCGCGTCAGTGGTCGGCGGAGCCGCGCATGAAAGCCATCGCGGCATGCCCAACGTGTGCCACTGAAATTCTCGAAACCGCCCGCTTCTGCCACGGCTGCGGCTCGCCGGTGCGAGATGCCGACACCCGCGCCGAGTACAAGCAGGTCACCGTCTTGTTTGCCGACGTGGTTCATTCGATGGACATTGCGGCGGTGGTCGGTGCGGAGCGGCTGCGTGAGATCATGGCCGATCTCGTCGCGCGCTGCGCCGCAGTGGTCAGGCGGTACGGCGGCACGGTCGACAAGTTCACCGGCGACGGGATCATGGCGGTGTTCGGCGCTCCGGTGGCATTGGAAGACCATGCGGTTCGCGCTTGCCTGGCGGCCCTGGAGGTCCAGGGCGAGGCGGTCGAGTTGGCTCCAGAGATCCAGCACCGCGATGCCGTGGAGCTGCGACTCCGAGTCGGACTGAATTCGGGACAAGTCGTCGCCGGTGAAATCGGTGCGGGCGGCTTGGGCTACACCGCCGTCGGCGAGCAGGTGGGGATGGCGCAGCGGATGGAATCGGTCGCGCCGCCGGGCGGGGTAATGCTCAGCGAGGCAACGGCAAGACTGGTTGAGCACGCGGCAGCGCTGGGCGAGCCGCAACTCGTCCGCATCAAGGGAAATGATCAACCAGTAGCTGCTCGAAGATTGTTGGGCTTGGCGGAACGGCATCAGACAGCGGGCCCGGCAAAACCGAATCTCGTTGGCCGACGGGAAGAGATGTCCGCCGGCGAGGAACTGCTGGAACGCGCTGCCAGCGGCACCGGCACGGTGGCAGTCCTGGTGGGCTCCGCCGGAATTGGCAAGAGCCGTCTGATGCATGAAATATGTGCGGTGGCAGTTGCCCGAGGCGTCGAAGTTGTCGGCGCGTTCTGCGAATCACACACCACTCAAATGCCGTTCCATCTCGTAGCCCGCCTGTTACGGGCGGAGGCACATTTGTCGGGTCTGGATGCCGAAGCGGACCGCGCTCGGCTACGCGACCGCTACGCCGATGCCGATGCCGATCCGGAAGACCTTGCCTTACTTGAAGATTTGCTCGGCATCCGGGATTCCTCCACTCCCCTGCCCGATATTGCCCCTGATGCGCGTCGTCGGCGTTTGACCGCACTGGTGAATACCGCCTCCCGCGCGCGTCGGAACCCGGCGGCCTGGGTCATCGAGGACGCGCACTGGATCGACGAAGCCAGCGAATCGATGCTGGGTGACTTTCTCACGGTCATCCCGCAGACGCCCACGTTAGTGCTAATCACCTGCCGTCCTGAGTATCGGGGCGAACTCACACATGTCACCGGGGCCGAAACGATTAGTCTTGCGCCGCTGGATGATCCAGAGTCCTCGATGCTGCTTGGGGAGCTGCTCGGATGCGACCCGACAGTTGCAGAGCTGGCGAAGACAATCGGAGCACGGGCGGCGGGCAACCCATTCTTCGCCGAAGAAATGGTGCGGGATCTGGCCGAACGCGGTGTGCTCTGCGGCAGCCCAGGGGCTTACACCTGCCGCGCGGATGTCGGTGACGTCAGTGTGCCCGCCACCCTTCAGGCCACGATCGCAGCCCGCATCGACCGACTCGAACCGTGGGCAAAACGGGTGTTACGGGCCGCGGCCGTGATTGGCTCGCGCTTCAGCGCCGACCTGCTGACCTCGATGGACGTCGATGCGGTCCCGCGCAGTCTGCTCGACGCCGAGCTGATCGAACGGGTTGAGTCGGGGACGTCAGAGGAATACGCGTTCCGTCACCCGATGATCCGTACCGTCGCGTACGAGTCACAGCTCAAATCCGACCGTGCCGGCATGCACCGGCGGCTCGCTGCCGCGGTCGAGAGAGGGATGCGAGGGTTGATCGGCGAGAACTCCGCATTGATCGCCGAGCATCTTCAGGCCGCCGGGGACCTGCGCGAGGCCTACGTCTGGCACCTACGTGCCGGCGAGTGGGCCACCACTCGCGACAAGGCCGCGGCGTGTCGCAGCTGGGAGCGCGCGCGCCGGATCGCCGATGCGCTGCCAAACGATTTCCCGGACCGGATCTCGATGCGCATAGCACCACGTACTTTGCTTTGCGCCAACGGGTTCCGCGCCCATCTCGAGATCGAGCCGTACTTCCAGGAACTGCGGGAATTGTGCTCGGCAGCCGGGGACAAGGCGTCCCTGGCTATCGGCATGGCGGGCCTGATCATGGAGCACTTCGTCTACGGCCGGGTCCACACGGCATCCCGCCTAGCCTCCGAACACATGACGATGATCGAATCGATAGGCGATCCGACGCTCACGATCGGGCTGTCGCTGGGAGCGATCGCCACCAAAATCCAGTCCGCGGAGATGCGCCTGGTGCTGGCCTGGTCGCAAAACGTCGTCGAACTGGCCCAAGGCGATCCCGCCCGCGGAAACGCCATCGTCGGTTCGCCTCTGGCGGTGGCGCTGGCGACGCGCGGCACCGCTCGATGGGCCCTCGGCGACACCGGGTGGCGAAAAGACTTGGAGGACAGCGTTGCAACAGCGCGCGGAACTGAACCGTGGTCGCACGCCATGGTCGTCACGTACAAGTACCTTGGGGCGATACCCAACGGAATCCTGCTGGCCGACGACCTTGCCCTGCAGGAGATCGGCGCGGCGCTGCGCAACGCGGAGCGTTCAAGTGACGACCGGGCGCTGGGCCTGGCCAAGGTGACCGAGGGTATTGCATTGGTGCATCGGGAATCCATGCAAGAACGGCAGCGCGGCCTCGATGTGTTGCGGGATGTCTGCGAGATGTGCGAGCACGACCAGTACTACCCCTCGGACCGCCCCGTCGCCAATGTCTGGGCAGCATGGGAACTCGCCAGGCGCGGTGATCGCGAATCCGCCCTTTCGCGGTTGCGTGCGGCGGTCGACGAAATGTTCGGCGCCGGCCAGTTCGGGCATTGCGGCGCGGCTACCAGTGCGTTGGTCCAGACGCTGTTGGCCGGCGGCACCGACGGTGCCATCGCCGAAGCCGTCGAGGCGATCGACAGGATGGCGGCCGCGCCGGGCGACCAGGGTTTGGTATCGCGGGAGATCCAGCTGGTACGGATGCGCGCGCTCCTCGCTCATGCGCGTGGTGATGCGTCTGAATACATCAAGCTTCGGGATCGCTACCGCGACATGGCGACAGCATTGGGTTTTCAGGGGCATATCGCTTGGGCCGCGGCCCTGCCATGACGCGCGAGTTAGTTTGCGCGAGCAGACGCAAAGACTCCTCCCGACCCGGCGTGTCGGGAGCTTTCACGTCTGCTCGCGCAAACCTCGCGCAACCTACGCGAAGCGCTTCGTCAACGGCGGCGGCAACACCCGCATCAGCTGCACCAGCGGCGCCCACGGCCACCATGGCACCGCCGCGCGACCGGGCTCGCGCTCGATGGCGTCGACGAGCGCCTTGACGCCGGTTTCGTTGTCCACCATCAGCATTGTGCTGTTCGACTTGGCGGTCATCTCCGACTCGATGTAGCCGGGCTCAATGACGGTCACCTTGACCGGGCCTTTGGCGTACTCGGCCCGCAACGACTCGCCCAGCGAACTCAGTCCGGCTTTGCTGGCGGCATAGGCCGCCTTCACACCCGGCACTCCCTTGTTGCCCAGCACCGACGAGATCAGCACCAGATGCCCCGACCCGCTCTTGTTGAACATCTCCAGCGCGGTCTCGATCTGCACCAACGCGGCGATCAGATTGGTCTCCAGGGTCGCTTTATTCGCCCACAGCTTGCCCGACCCCAGTTTGGCGCCCTTGCCGATGCCGGCGTTGACGATGACGCGGTCGATGCCGCCGAGCTCGTCGCTCAGCTCGGCGAACACCTTGGGCACCTGGTCGTGGCCATTGACGTCCAGCGCCGCTACCGCGATCTTGGTGCTTGGATGCTGTTGCGAGAGTTCGGCTTTGAGTTCGTCCAGGCGGTCGGTGCGACGGGCGCACAACGCCAGGTCGCGCCCCTTGGCGGCGAAGGCGCGGGCCATTCCGGCACCCAGCCCGGAACTGGCTCCGGTGATCAGGATTTTCTGGCGAGTCACCCAGGCAGCATATCGGCTACTTCAGCAGCCGGGACATGCGCCGGTCGGCCAACACCTTGCCGCCGGTCTGGCACGTCGGGCAGTACTGAAATGACTTGTCGGCGAACGACACTTCCCGCACCGTGTCCCCGCAGACCGGGCAGGGCAATCCGTTTCGGGCATGCACCCGCAGCCCGGAGCGCTTCTCCCCCTTCAGCATGGCCGCACCCTGGCCGACCGATCGGCTCACCGCGTCGGTGAGAACGGAGATCATTGCGTCGTGCAGCGTGGTGAGCTGCTCGTCGGTCAATTTTGCTGCGGTGGCGAACGGCGAGAGCCGGGCGACGTGCAGGATCTCGTCGCTGTAGGCGTTGCCGATGCCGGCGATCACCTTCTGGTCGGTGATGACGGTCTTGATCCGCCCGGTGTTGCCGGCCAGCACTCGAGCCAGGTCGTCCGGCCCTAGTTCCAGCGCGTCGGGACCCAGCGTGGCGATCTGCGGTACCTGCTGAGGGTCGGTGACCAACCAGACGGCCAGCCGCTTCTGGGTCCCGGCCTCGGTGAGATCAAAACCTGGCGCCTCCCCCGGCGTCCCGAGATGCACACGGAGCGCGATCGGCCCCTTGCCGGGGCGCAGCGGCGCCGCCGCCGCCTTGTCCGACCAGCGCAACCAGCCCGCACGCGAAAGGTGGGTGATCAGCCACAGCCCGCCGGCCTGCAGACCGAGGTACTTCCCCCAGCGTCCTGCCTCCGCCACGGTCTGGCCGTGCAGGGCGTTGATCGGCGGATCGAAGGTCTTGAGCACCGACAACGCGGCGACGTCAACGCGGCCGACCGTCAAACCGACGGCATGTCGACGCAGATGGTCGGCCAGCGCTTCGATCTCGGGGAGTTCAGGCACCTGTCCAGTTTGCCGGTTGCGGCGCCGAAGTGTCAGGCCCCTTCGGCAGCACCCTCAGCCGGAGCAGCGGGTGAACCCAGTTGTTCACCACCGCCGAGGAAACCGCCCTGACCGCCACCGCGGGAGTAGAAGCTTCCTTCACCGCTGGCGAACTGGTCGGCCGGTGCCGGCGCACTGTGGCCGAGCAACGCAGCGTTCTCGCTGGCCTCACCGCCCAGCCAGCCGCTGTGCACGGCGATACCGCTGCCGTTCTCGGCCTGACCGTTGCTCTCGCCCGCTGCGCTGGGACTGGCGACGGCGGCTGCGGGCGCGGCACTGCTGCTGAGACCGTTGGCGCCACCCTGACCGAACACCAGTGGGCTGATGGCACCGAGGTTGCCCTCACTTTCGCCCGCTCCGTCCACGGGAGCCACGAGGGCGGCGCCCGGCAGGACGCCTGCGTGCGTGGAATCACCGACTGCACCGAGGCCGGCATAGCGCAGGCCGGGCAGCAAGCCGGCGGCACCGGCGCTACCGCCACCGCTGGCCACGACACCGCTCGCACCGCCAGCGGAGGAAGCACTGACGCCCGACGCCGCGCCGGCGCCGTTCCCGATCTGAACGAGGGTGCCGCTCTGCGTGCGCGCCAGCACCTGCTCACCACCGGCCGCGGCCGGCGTCGAGCCGCCGGCGGATGAGCCGCCGGCGGATGAGCCGCCCACGGCCATTCCGGGCAGTGCCGCCGCCGTTGCGCTGATAGCGGTCGCGGCGTCCTGCATGGGGGTCGAGTTGCGGGCCTCCGCGGCGTCGTACTGGTTCGCGCCCGCGGTCATCAGCTGGACGAACTGCTCGTGAAACGCCACAGCCTGCGCGCCGC
>NZ_LZKQ01000075.1 GCF_001668675.1 Mycobacterium asiaticum
CGTCGGCTCAAAGAGCTCGGATTGACCATCAGCCTGGACGTCGGCTACCGGCTGTCGCCGCGCGGGCGGGCGTTTCTGGAATCGGGACGCTGATGCTGCCCGAGCGACTCCGCACCGACTCGGCGGCGTTCCGGCTGCCCGACGGCCGTGCGCTGGCCTACCAGGAATGCGGTGATCCCGGCGGCTACCCCGCGTTTTACTTTCATGGCACACCGAGCTCACGGCTGGAATGCGCCTTCGCCGACGGCGCCGGCAAACGTCGGGGTTTTCGGCTGATCGCGGTCGATCGACCGGGCTACGGCCGCTCGACGTTTCAGCGGGGCCGCAGATTCCGGGATTGGCCGGCCGACGTGTGCGCCCTGGCCGACGGGCTCGGCCTGGGCGAGTTCGGCGTCGTCGGTCACTCGGGCGCCGGACCGCATCTGTTTGCCTGTGGGGCGTTCATCCCACCCGCCCGGCTGCGGTTCGTCGGCGCGCTCGGGCCGTGGGGTCCGCTGGCCACTCCGGAGATCGTGCGCGACCTCAACAAGGCCGACGCCCTGTACACGCGGCTGGCCCGCAGCGGCCATTGGACCTTCGATGCCGCCTTCGCACCGCTCGGTTGGTGCGCCCGGTATCTGCCCGACCTGTTCTGCCGGTTGGTGACGGCCTCCCTGCCCGACGTCGACCGGGAGCACATGCGTGACGAGCGTTTCTCGATGCACTTCCGCGCGATGCAACTCGAGGCGTTCCGGCAGGGGGGTCGCGGGGCGGCGTACGAATCGTTCCTCGACTACCGACCATGGGACTTCGACGTCGGCGACGTGGCGGTGCCCACGCACATCTGGCAGGGCGATCGCGACTCTTTCATTCCGCGGGCGATGGGCGAATACCTCGAGCGCGCGATTCCCGGAGTGGACCTGCACTGGGCTACCGGCAAGGGCCATTTCAACATCGAGGACTGGGACGCAATTCTGGCCGCCTGCGCCGCGGACGTGGCACGGTGATGCCAGCGAGGCCTCGGGAGGAACGGTTTCCTAGACCGGAAAGATCGACCCCAGGAACGCCAGCGGCAGCCAAAGCGCCAGCGCGAGAAAAATGGCCGGCAGCAGAATGGGAAACAACAGGTAGTACGCGGCCGCGGCAACCTGGAAAAACAGCGTCGTCACGGTATCCACCAGGGAATCGAAAGACGGGAGGCCGACGGCCGCCGTCCCCAACACCGCTGCGTTGGCGGCGTCGGCGCCGGCATACGCCCGCGCCGCCGCGCTGAGGTGCTGCAGGAACTGCTGGCTGTACGCGGCAGCGTGGTCGGCGACCTTTTGGTAGTCCTGCGCGTGTTGTGAGAACAGATGCGCGATGCCCTGGGACACCTCGTCGGCGGCCGCGGGGGCAATGGCTTGAATCGGGACGGCCCCGCTTAGCGTCGAATCGATAGCCGCCAATTTGTCGGCTGCGGCGGCGATCAGCTCCGGCACGGCCACTACCGCGGACATGGCGACCATGGAATCACTGCCGACTCAAGGACGGCAAGCGCCGCTGCGGACCGCTACTCAGCTGTGGCGCGACTGACTTCTGCTCGAGACTTAGGGAGGCTTGGGGGCCTTCGTTCAGACGCTATAGGGCGGGAATATGGACACTCCGTGTTCGGCTAGAACCGCAAAAGCCAAAACGAGAGCGACCGCGGCCAAGAAAGCCAACGGAAGCAGCACGAAGAGAAGAACCGGGATTGTGATCAGGGTGCTGAGAATTTGCGAAAATGGTTGCGGCAGCATCGAAACCCACGTCAATAAGTTGAGGTACGACACAACGCCACCGTCTAATCCCCGAATGGCAATCGGAACCAGAATCTCCCACAACGAGGAGACGTTAAGCGCCTCGGCACCGGCGTAGGATCCAACCGCCGATTTCATTTTCTCCACGAATTGGTCGTGGTAAGCCGACGCTTGCGCGGCCACGACTTGAAACTCCTCGGCGTGGAGGGTGAAAAGTTGCGTGATGCTCGTGGATACTTCGTCGGCAGCCGCCGGTAGCAGCGCCTGGGTCGGGCCTGCCGCTTGCATGGCCCGCTTTGAGTGTGGCGTCGATATTCGTCAACTTCGCAGCGGCCTGCGCAATCAACTCGGGTACTGCAACCACTGCTGACATGGCACTCGGCGCCTTCCTGCTCGATTCCTCGCAAGAAGCGTGACGCCACACACCGCAGCTGTCTGAAGTATTCGACTACTGCAGTATCGAGGGGACGCAGCAACCCCCCGGCCCAGCGCTACTCCCGGCGCAGCCGTCCGTCCACGAACGCTTCGAGCTTCTCCCACGCCCGCACCGCCGACGCATACGGCCCGGCGGGCTTGTCGACCGAGTCGGGCTCCAGCACGTATGCGATCAGCTTGCCCAGCGGCTTGCCCGGGTCGAGCGCCTTGTCGACGGTGGACTCCTCGGAGTAGTCGCCAATGTCGCGCAGCAATTCGACCGCAAGCTCGAGCTGTTCGCGGTCCACGGCCTCGGGCCCGTCGGCGAAATCATCGGCGAGTCCGCTGAGCACGTAGACGTTCTCGTCGGTGATGTCGACATTGAGTGAACCGTCGGTGGCCGCGGTCCGGATGTCGTCATACGTGGCCAGGTCGGACAGGTCGTGGTCGTGCTCGTCGGCCAGGTAGCGGGCCAGCGCCCGCTCCGAGGTGAACACACTGATCCGGCCGTTGCGGCCCAGGAAGATCGGCCGGTCGTCGAGATAGCAACGCAGCGTGTAGAAGGTGCCCGAGCCGGTCATGATCCTGATCGGGTCGATGCCTACCTGCAGCCAGAAGTCCTCGTCGCTGCCCAGCACGACGGTGTCACCCGCGGCGCGGTCCTCCGCGGTTTCATCGTCGGACTCGTCGGATTCTTCGGACTCGTCGGACGCCTCAGACTCACCGGCCTCCTCGTCGGTCTCTTCGACCTCGGCCGCGGCCTCCTCTTCCTCGATTTCCTCTTCGAGTTCCTCGGCGGCCTTCGCGGCCAGCTTCTCGTCGACCTCGGGGATGGTGGCGATCTCGTCAACGGCCTCGAGCACGTCGTCCCAGCTGCGCGCGATGATCTCGGCGATCGCGTTCCAGCGCTTCTGGCCCGCTTTGCCGCTGAAATGGTCGATGCCGCCGGAAACGGTACCCAGCAGGGGATTGCCGTTGAAGAATTTCGATATCGGCGGCAGCTCGCACACCGAGCCGATGGACGACACGATCGCCAGCGTCGCGGCCAACGCGTTCACCGATTCCTCGGTCGGCTTCTCGGCCACCAGCTCCTCGACCGCAACCAGATCGAACTGCTTGTCCTCGGCCGGGTTCAGCTTGTGCGCGTGCGCTTCGGTGACTTCCTTCCAGGCCGGGTGGTCGACCAGATCGTTCTCGCTGCCGCCGCGCACGAACGCCACCAGGTCGGCGACGTTCTCGAAAACGTACAGGTCGTCGTCGTTGCCCAGGAACGCTTCCCACTCGTCCCCGGAGTCACGCCAGCGCGGCGCCCACAGTGTGTAGCGGTCACCTTCGGACAGGCTCAGGCGGATCGGCACGAGGTCAGCAGCCATGCGGCACACAATAGCGACCCGGCCCGTTGGCGCTTATCCGCCCCAAATACTCGTGATGGCAGGAGCGTTTGCCGCGTAGCCGGTTTTGGGGAGCCCGTACATCTCCTCGAGCGTGGCAAGCACGTTGTAGTGGTTGATCGTGTCGTTGTAGGTGCCCGGCGCCACGTGGGCCCCGTAGAACACCGTCGGGATCTGGTTGCGGGGGCCGCCGTCGTCCTCGTCCCAGGTCACGATCAACAGGCTGTTGTTGGCCTTCGCCCAGTTGGCGTACGGCGTCATCTGCCGGTTCAGCCAGGCGTCGCCCTGGGCGATGGATCCGTCGTGCATGTTGTTGTCGTTGTTGGGGATCACGAACGACACCGTCGGCAGGCTCGCGTAGTTGCCGGGCGCCGGGAACATGGAGAACGGCACCGACACCGTCGGGGGGACATTGGTGAAGTTGACCCACGGCACGTGCTTGCGGCCGTATTTGCCCGCGCTGCACACCGTCGAACCCACCGCCGGCAGGTCCTCGGAGAACCCGGCGAAGCTGCGGCCCGAGGCCAGCAGTTCCGAAGCCAAATTGGGCGCGGCGCCGGCGTTCACCGGGCAGCTGTCCTTCGTGACACCGAAGGTGCTCCCGGCGAACAGGGCCAGGTAGTTCGGCTCGCTGGGATGGGTCTCGGCGAACGACTGTGCCATCATCGCGCCGCCGGCGGCCAGCGCGTTCATGAACGGCGCCTGCTTGTTGCCGATGATGTTGGCCTGCGACCGGTTCTCCTCGACCACGATCACCACGTGGGCGTAGCTGGGCAGGGTCGCGGCGGCCAGCGCCACCCGGTGGCCGGGCACCACTGTCGCGCCCAGCGCCGACAGGACGACAAAAACCCAGCTCAAGTGCTGTCGGAGGCCCCGCATGCCGGGAGTATATGAGCGGGCCGGACGCCGGGGGCGGACCAAAATGCCCGAGTCAGCAGGCCTGAACCCGATTGTTATATAGGGTCGCTGCGTGCAGGTGCGCGTCATTGACCACCCGCTGGCGGCGGCCCGGCTGACCGCGCTGCGCGACGAACGCACCGACAACGCCGGCTTCCGGGCCGCGCTGCGGGAGCTGACGCTGATGCTGGTCTACGAGGCCACCCGTGACGCGCCCTGCGCACCGGTCGAAATCCGCACGCCCCTCGCCCCGACCACGGGATCCCGGCTGGCCAACCCGCCACTGCTGGTGCCCGTGCTGCGGGCCGGGTTGGGCATGGTCTACGAGGCGCATGCCGTACTGCCCGAGGCGCACGTCGGCTTCGTCGGCGTGGCGCGCGACGAGCAGACCGCCCGGCCGGTGCCCTATCTCGCGTCGCTGCCCGACGACCTCGACGGCCTGCCGGTCATGGTCCTCGATCCGATGCTGGCCACCGGCGGATCGATGACCCATACCGTCGGGCTGTTGCAGGAGCGCGGCGCCACCGACATCACCATGCTGTGCGTGGTGGCGGCGCCGGAAGGCATCGCGGCGGTGGAGAAGGTGGCCCCGAGCGCGCGATTGTTCACCGCGGCCGTCGACGACGGGCTCAACGAGATCGCCTACATCGTGCCGGGCCTCGGCGATGCCGGGGACCGTCAGTTCGGGCCGCGCTGAGTCACCAGCGGTTGATCGCCGCGACGAGTTCGTCGCGCCGGGCGCGGGCGCGCTGCCGCGCCGGCTCCAGGTCCGGGGTGGGTGCCCAGCGAATCTCCAAGTAACACTTCAGCTTTGGCTCGGTGCCCGACGGCCGCACCACCACCCGCACCGATGTGTCGTCGTCACCGCCGGTGAAGATCAGCGCGTCGGCGATGTCGGTGACGGTGACGGTGAGGCCGGCCAGCCGGTCCGGCGGGGCATCGCGAAGCCCTTGCATCAGCGCGGCGG
>NZ_LZKQ01000076.1 GCF_001668675.1 Mycobacterium asiaticum
CCGATACCGGTGTTGTAGTCACCGGCGTTACCGATACCGGTGTTGCCGGTGCCGGAGTTGAAAAAGCCGCGGTTGCCGTGACCGGAGTTGAACAACCCCACGTTGTCGGTACCCGCGTTCAACCCGCCGAAGCCGACGTTGCCGCTGCCGAACAACCCGATACCGGAATTGTTATCACCCCAGTTGGCCAAACCGACGTTGCCGTTGCCCCAGTTACCGAAACCGATGTTGCCATCACCGGTGTTGCCGAAACCGATGTTGCCGCTACCGGAGTTACCGAACCCGATGTTGCCATCACCGAGGTTGCCGAACCCGAAGTTGTTGCTACCCAGATCACCGAACCCGAAATTGAAATCACCCAGGTTGCCGCCACCGAAGTTGCGCGCCCCGACATTGCCCAAACCGAAGTTCAACTCGCCGATATTGCCGCCACCCACGTTGAGCCCACCCTGGTTGCCCAGACCGATGCTCAAGCTGGTGAAGTCGCTCACCGTGTCGTGGAAGAACCCCGAAACCTGGCTGCCGACATTGCCGAAACCAGAAACCACCGCCGCCTGCGCCGCGTCCAACGAACTCGCGTTCAACCACCCCGACATGCTGTTGCCCAGGTTGCGCATGCCCGAAGCCAACTCGCCCACATTGCCCACACCCGACGCACTCAACGCCAGGTTCTGCCACCCCGAACTACCCGCACCGGAGTTGAAGAAACCCGACGAACTGCCCGA
>NZ_LZKQ01000077.1 GCF_001668675.1 Mycobacterium asiaticum
ATCGGCAACAACGGCACCGACCTGGTCGGGGCGTTCAACGCCGGTGCCCGCAACGTCGGCATCGCCAACAACGGCGTCCTCAACATCGGCATCGGCAACACCGGCATCGGCAACTCCGGCCCGCCGCTATCGATCCTGACCGCCTTCGGCATCGGCAACCAAGGCAACTGGAACCAGGGCTACTTCAACATCGGCAACCACAACCTGGGCATCGGCCTGGTCGGCGACAACCTCATCGGCATCGGCCCGCTACACATCGACCGCGCCATCCTGCCGACCTTCCCGACCCTGCCCAGCCTGGGCAGCGTATTGCCGGCCGCGACCACGTTCCCCAGCTTCGGCTACGGCAATGTCGGGGAAGGCAACATCGGCTTCTTCAACACCGGAACCCTGAACTTCGGCATCAACAACACCAGCCCGTTCTTCACGATCACCGACCCGATCACCACCTTCGGCGGCTTCGGCATCGGCAACAACGGCACCGACCTGGTCGGGGCGTTCAACGCCGGTGCCCGCAACGTCGGCATCGCCAACAACGGCGTCCTCAACATCGGCATCGGCAACACCGGCATCGGCAACTCCGGCCCGCCGCTATCGATCCTGACCGCCTTCGGCATCGGCAACCAAGGCAACTGGAACCAGGGCTACTTCAACATCGGCAACCACAACCTGGGCATCGGCCTGGTCGGAGACAACCTCATCGGCATCGGCCCGCTACACATCGA
>NZ_LZKQ01000078.1 GCF_001668675.1 Mycobacterium asiaticum
CGCTCCAAACGTTCCAAGGCCCGCAACCGCTCCGGATTCGTCAGCGCGTCAAAGGACAACGCACACAACCGCTCCACGTCGTCATCGAGCGCGTCGAAGACCTCCACGATCTCCTCACGCGAACTCGAATGCATGTTCGAATTCTACGTCTGCCTGCCGACAAGCCAGACCTGCCGACCAACGTCCCAGGACTTGTCGGAACCCCGACCTACACTCCCGATGCAGTGACAACCGCGCCGACGGAAAGGGGGCCGCGCCATGCGATTCCTGCACACTGCCGACTGGCAGCTGGGCATGACCCGACACTTCCTTGCCGGCGACGCGCAGCCGCGCTATTCGGCCGCGCGTCGAGACGCGGTGGCCGGCCTCGGTGCGCTCGCCGCCGAGGTGGGCGCCGAGTTCGTCGTCGTCGCCGGTGACGTCTTCGAGCACAACCAGCTTGCCCCGCAGGTCGTCGGCCAGTCTCTGGAGGCCATGCGCGCCATCGGGATTCCGGTGTACCTCTTACCGGGCAACCACGACCCGCTGGACGCGGCATCGGTCTACACAAGTCCGTTGTTCACCGCCGAACGCCCGGACAATGTCGTCGTGCTCGACGCCGCCGGGGTACACGAGGTTCGCCCCGGCGTGGAAATCGTCGCGGCGCCCTGGCGGTCGAAGTCGCCCACCACCGACCTGGTCGCCGAAGCGCTCGACGGCGTGCCTGCCGGCGGCGCCACCCGGGTGCTGGTGGCGCACGGCGGCGTCGACGTACTGGACCCTGATCGGGACAAGCCTTCGTTGATCCGGCTCGCCAAAGTGGAGAAAGCGTTGTCCGACGGCGCAATTCACTACGTAGCCCTGGGGGACAAGCATTCCCGCACCCAGGTCGGCGGCACCGGCCGCGTCTGGTATTCGGGCTCGCCAGAGGTCACGAATTACGACGACGTCGAGGCCGACCCCGGCCATGTTCTCATCGTTGAGATCGACGAGGACGATCCGGCCCGGCCGGTCACCGTCGAGGCCCGGCGAGTCGGGCGGTGGCGGTTCGTCACACTGCACCGCGACGTCAACACCAGCCGCTGCGTTGCCGATTTGGACCTGAACTTGGACTTGATGCCCGACAAGGACCGCACGGTGGTACGCCTGGCGCTCAAAGGCTCGTTGACGGTCACCGATCGTGCCGCCCTGGATACCTGCTTGGACCGGTATACGAGGTTGTTCGCGTCATTGCGGCTGTGGGACAGCCATTCCGAGCTGGCGGTGGTGCCCGGCGACGGTGAATTCGACGGCCTGGGCATCGGCGGGTTCGCGGCCGCGGCGGTCGACGAGCTGATCGCCACGGCACGCGCGGGGGACACCGAAGCCGCCGTCGACGCCCAGGGAGCCCTGGCGCTCCTACTTCGGCTGGCAGATCGGGGCGCGGCATGAAGTTGCACCGGTTGGTTCTCAACAACTATCGAGGCATCACCCACCGGGAGATCGAGTTCCCCGACCACGGCGTGGTGGTGGTGTACGGCGCCAACGAAATCGGCAAGTCGTCGATGATCGAAGCTCTGGACCTGCTGCTGAAATCCAAGGACCGCTCAACCAAGAAGGACGTCAAACAGGTCAAGCCGACCCACGCCGACGTCGGTTCTGAGGTGACCGCCGAGATCAGCAGTGGCCCTTATCGTTTCGTCTACCGCAAGCGGTTCCACAAGAAGTGTGAGACGGAGTTGACGGTGCTGGCACCGCAACGCAAACAGCTCACCGGCGACGAGGCACATGAACAGGTCCGCGCGATGCTGGCCGAGACCCTCGATACCGAGCTCTGGCGCGCCCAGCGAGTATTGCAGGCCGCGTCGACCAACGCGGTGGACCTGTCCGGTTGCGACGCGTTGTCGCGGGCCCTCGACGTCGCCGCCGGCGATGAAGCCGCTCTGTCGGGCAACGAGCCGCTGCTGATCGAGCGCATTGACACCGAGTTCGCCCGCTACTTCACCCCGACGGGTCGTCCGACCGGTGAATGGGCCGCCGCCGTCAAGCGGCTGGCGGAGGCCACGGCAGCGGTGGCCGAATGCACGAAAGCGGTGGCTGAGGTCGACGACCGGGTGCGTCGCCACGCCGAATTGACCACGCAGGCGGCCGGACTGGCGCAACAATGCGGCGACGCGGAGCCGCGGCTGAAGGCCGCGCAAGCCGCCGCCGACCGCATAGCGTCACTGGCCGCCGAAGTGCATGAGGCCACCTTGATCGCTGCCGCCGCCGTCGCGACCAGCGCCGCCTCGGCCGCGAAGCACAACGCGCGGCTGGAATTGCTCAGTGAAATCGATTCGTGCGCAACGGCTATCACAGATCTCGTGACGCAATTCGAGGAAGCGGCCGCGCTCCGGCTGGCGGCGGCTCGCGAGGCCGAGGCGTGTGACGCCGCGGTCACCGACGCCGCCGAAGCCCTGGCTGTCGCCCAGGCGCGTGCCGAAGCCGCGCGGCGGGATCTGGATCAGGTGACCGCGCGCGAGGAGGCGGACCGGTTGACCGTCCGGCTGACCAAGATCGAAGACATCCAAACCCAACGCGCCCGGGTCGACAAAGAGTTGTCCGGAATGGTGCTGACGCCGGAACTACTTCGTCGCATAGAACACGCCGCGGCTACCGCCGATCGCGTCGCCGCTCAATTGGAGTTGATGTCCGCAACGGTCGAGTTCACCGCCGCGGCCGATATCGAGCTTGCCCTCGACGGTCGGCGAGTCGCACTGCCGGCCGGCGAGAGTTGGTCGATCACCGCCACCGGCCCCACCGATGTGGAGGTCACCGGAATACTCACCGCGAGAGTCACCCCCGGTGCCACCGCGCTAGATGTGCAGGCGAAACGCCAAGCCGCACAACAGGACTTGGCCGATGCACTTACGGCCGGCGGTGTTACCGACCTGATGTCGGCCCGAGCGATCGACGAACGACGACGCGAGCTGGAACGCAATCGCGACCAGTTGGCCGCGACCTTGACCGGCCTGTGCGGTGACGAAGACGCCGAGCAGCTGCGGGCGAGGCTGGCGGAGCTGCGTGCCGGGCAGCCCGCGGGCGCCGACCCGGTCACCGCCGACGCCGCGACCGCCCGCGCCCAGCGGGACGAAGCCGAGGCAGCGCGGGTGGTCGCGCAAGCCGAGTGCGAGACCCGTCGCCAACGCGCCACGGCGGCTGCTCGACAGCTGGCCGAAACAACAACCCGCGCAACGGTGCTGCAGAACGAGGTCACGACGCAACGCGCCGCGCTCGACGCCGCGGTCACCCGGTTGACCCAAGAGCGGTCAATCGTCAGCGACGACGTTCTGGCGGCAACCGCCGAAAACGACCGTCAGGCGGCGCAAGCCGCTGAGCGACGCCGAGACGAGCTCAAGCAGGCGCTGGCGGCCGCCGCGCCGGACGCTGTGGCCGCCGAACTCGCCGAAGCGGAAAATCAGGTCGCGGCCCTGCACGACCGCCACGAGCAGACCCTAGACGCGTTGCGCCAGGTGAGCATCGAGCTCGCCGTGCTGCGCGGCGAAGGACGAAAGGGAAAGCTCGACGCCGCCGAGATCGAACTCGAACACGCCACCAGCGAGCACGCCCGGGTTGGCAGCCGGGCCAGGTCCGCGAACCTGCTGCGGACCGTGATGGGGCGGCACCGCGATACCACCCGTCTTCGGTACGTCGAGCCCTACCGCGCGGAGCTCGAGCGACTGGGCCGGCCTGTGTTCGGCCCCACCTTCGAAATCGAAGTCGACAGTGATCTGTGCATCCTGAGCCGCACGCTGGACGGTGTCACCGTGCCCTACGAGTCGTTGTCGGGCGGGGCCAAAGAACAACTCGGGATCCTGGCCCGGTTGGCGTGCGCGGCCCTGGTTGCCAAGGAAGACACCGTCCCGGTCGTGGTTGACGATGCGCTGGGGTTCACCGACCCGGACCGGTTGGCCAAAATGGGCGAGGTGTTCGACACCGTGGGCAGCCACGGTCAGGTTCTCGTGCTCACCTGCAATCCGCACCGGTACGACGGTGTCACGGGAGCGCATCGCATCGATCTCAGCGCGTAGTGCTTCCGCGCCGGCAGGCATACACTCGGCCCCACAGCCCAGACCGGGGATAAATATGGATACTCAGCGCGACTACGTAGTGGTCGGCACCGGCTCGGCCGGTGCTGTCGTGATCAATCGGCTCAGCGCCGATCCGGCCACCGAAATAGCGGCATTGGAAGCGGGCCCCGGGGACACCAACAGATTCATCGGCATTCCGGCGGCTTTCTCCAAGTTGTTTCGCACCGAGGTCGACTGGGATTACCTGACCGAGCCGCAACCCGAACTCGACGACCGCCGGATCTACTGGCCGCGGGGCAAAGTGCTGGGCGGCTGTTCGTCGATGAACGCGATGATGTGGGTGCGCGGATTCGCCGCCGACTACGACGAGTGGGCCAAACGCTCAGGACCGGAATGGTCTGCCGCCGAAGTCCTCGAGTATTACCGCCGCATCGAAAACGTCAGCGCGGCATGGCACTTCGTCAGCGGTGACGACAGTGGTGTCACCGGTCCGATGCACATTTCCCGTCAGCGCAGTCCGCGCCCGCTGACCGCCGCCTGGCTGGCCGCCACCCGCGAATGCGGGTATCCGGCCGCCCAGCCTAATTCGCCTGTGCCGGAGGGGTTCTGCGAGACCGTCGTCACCCAGCGGCGGGGCGCCCGGTACAGCACCGCCGATGCGTATCTGAAGCCGGCGATGAGCCGGCAGAACCTTACCCTGCTCACCGAGGCGATGGCGACACGAATCGTCTTCGACGGCACCCGAGCGGTCGGCGTCGAGTATGAGCGCGCCGGTCACACGTCGGTGGTGTACGCGCGCCGCGAGGTGGTGTTGTGTGGCGGCTCTATCAACAGCCCGCAACTGCTCATGCTCTCAGGCATCGGCGACCGCGAACACCTGGCCGAGCACGGCATCGAAATCGTCCATCACGCACCGGAGGTAGGACAGAACCTGCTCGACCACCTGGTCACGCCCCTTGGGTTCGATGTCGACGATGACAGCCTGTTCGGCGCCGAAAAGGCCAAACAACTGCTCAGCTACCTGCTGCGGCGGCGCGGCATGCTCACCTCCAACGTGGGCGAGGCGTACGGTTTCGTCCGCAGCCGCGCCGATCTCGAACTGCCAGACCTCGAGTTGATCTTTGCGCCGGCACCGTTCTACGACGAGGCTCTGATCCCCGCCGCCGGCCACGGGGTGGTGTTCGGGCCAATCCTGGTCGCGCCGGAAAGCCGCGGACAGATCACGCTTCGCTCCGCCGACCCGCATGACAAGCCGATCATCGATCCTCGCTATTTGTCCGATCCCGAGGGACTGGACCGTGCCGCGATGATGGCCGGGCTGCGCATGTGCGCCGAGATCGCCAAGGCCCCCTCGCTGCGGGAGGTGCTGGGACAGGTCGTCCGCCCACGCAACAGCACCGAACTCGACGAAGCCACGCTCGACCTGGCTCTTCGAGCGTCCTCCCACACCCTTTACCACCCGCTCGGCACCTGCCGGATGGGCAGCGACGACGAGAGCGTGGTGGATCCGCAGTTGCGGGTGCGTGGCGTCGACGGGCTGCGCGTCGCCGATGCATCGGTGATGCCGAGCACCATCCGCGGGCACACCCACGCCCCGTCGGTACTGATCGGGGAGAAGGCCGCCGACTTGATCCGCGGTTGACCATCGGCAGAATGGCACCCATGAGGGGGCGCTGACGATGACGATGAACGCCAAACGGCGCCGGGTACACAACAAGTTGGCAAAGCTGCCCGGGGTACGTCCGGTGCGCCGGCCGGTCTCGCCGGGCAGCGACCAGCAGTTCGATCTCTACTACGTGCGCACCGGCCACAAGGCAGCGCATCCGCTGGTCGTCATCCCGGGCGGGCCGGGCGTCGCCTCGATGCGGCTTTACCAGGCGTTTCGCCGCCGCGCTGCTGCCGCCGGCCTCGACGTGATCATGATCGAACACCGCGGCGTGGGGATGTCGCGGCATGACGATTCCGGCGCCGACCTGCCCCCGCAGGCGCTGACCATCGAGCAGGTGGTCGACGACGTCGCCGCGGTGCTGGACGACGCCCAAGTGGATTCCGCCGTCATCTTCGGCTCCTCGTACGGCAGCTACATCGCGGCCGGGGTGGGCGTCCGGCATCCCGGCCGGGTGCACGCGATGATCCTGGATTCACCGGTGCTGTCACATCACGACATCGCCCAGGTCCGGGAGGCGCTGCGTGGCGTGCTGCTGGACGGCGAGACGGCCGAGACCAGGAAGCTGGCGCCGAAGATACGGCGGCTGGTCGATACCGGCGTGATGACGCCGACGGCGGGGCAGATCGCCGCCACCATCTATGGCTACGGCGGGGTCGCCATGCTCGAGCACCAGGTCAACCTGCTGCTGACCGGGCGAAAGATGTTGTGGCGGACGATTGTTCGCGTGACCACCATGGGTGTGAGCCGTAAGGCGCCGTACCGTTACGAACCCGACCTGGTCAACCGCATCGCGCTCCGCGAACTCGATTACGCCGCCGAACCCGACGAGCTGCCGCTCGACCCCGCCGTGGCGATGGCCGAAACCATGGACACCACAGTGTCTTTCGAGGCCGAACCCTTCGATCTGGTGGCCGAGATGCCCCGGTTCGGTTGGCCCACGGTGGTGATCGCCGGGGGACGGGATCTCGTCACACCGATGGCGGTGGCCGAACGCGCGGCGACCCTGCTTCCCAACGCGATCCTGCTGCGACTGCCCACCATGGGGCACGCCGCGTTGGACTTCCGTGAACCCGCGGCCCTGGCCATCGCGGCGGCCGTCTGCCGTGGCGACTTCGCAGGGCTCGCGCGGCGGGCGGACGAGCTCGACGCGCTACCCCCGCGTCTGCCGATGCGGTTGTTATGGAAGGCGATCGACGTGGCGGCGACCGTCGAGGCGGCGGTGCCCGTGCGCCGGCGCCGGGTCAGCGCATGAACCCGATCGCGGTGTAGTCCAGGTCGGCCAACCCGCGCGCGCCGAAATTGGCCAGATCACTGCGCACCGCGACGGTGCCCTGGGACTGGATCAGCGGCAGGCTGAACCCTTCGGCCCAGATCAGCCGGTCGACCTCATTGGCCAGCGCGAGAGCTTTTGCGGGATCGAGCTCGGCCAGCGTGCGCTCGATGGCCGCATCGATCTCCGGGCTACCGATCTTGCCGAAGTTGCTGTCTCCGTCGGATGCGTAGATCTGGGTGAGCCCCGACAGCGGGAACGCGTCGCCCTGCCAGCCGAACAGCGCGATATCGAATGCCCCTACGTTGACGTAGTTGCTGAAAAAGCCACTGCCGGAGCGGGCTTGGAGTTCCAGCTTGACCCCGATCTGCGCGAGGCTGTGCTGGGCCACCTGGGTGAACACCTTCGCGTTCGGCGATTCGTAGAACAGCAGTCGCACCACCAGCCGCTGCCCGTTCTTCTCGCGGAACTCCCCGTTGCGTTTCCAGCCCAGTGCATCGAGGTCGCGGTTCGCCTGCTCGGGGTCATACGGCAGGCTGTTGTCCTGATATCCGGCCTGCCCGGCCACGAACACGTGATTGTTCAACGGCACCGGCGAGCTGGTGAGCCCGTGCAGCGCGACTTCGGCGATCGTTCTTCGATCGATTCCCTTGCACACCGCCATCCGCACGGCCGGGTCGGCCAGGATCGATCCCTTCGCGCCGTTCATGGTGAAGTGTGTCCAGCTCGGCCCCGGCGCCCGGCGGATCGAGATGCCCTTGGTGCGCTCGGCGATGATCAGCTGGTCGAGCGAGCCGACGCCGGTGGCGTCGATCGTGTTGTTCTGCAGCGCCGGCAACGACGCGGCGGGGTCGAGCACCAGGTACGTGATCGTATTCAGTCGCGGCGTCCGGCCCCACCAGCGTGCGTTGCGGGTCAACGTGATTCGCTGCTTGGCCCGGTCCAGGTTGGACACGATGAACGGGCCGGCGGACAGACCGGGCCTGTCGAGCCAGCCCGTATTGAAGGCTTCGGGGGTCGCGGTCACACTGGCCGGCAGCAGCATGCCGTTCCCGGCGAACATGCCCCGCCACTCCGCGTACGGCTTGGCGAAGGTCATGATGGCCTGCCGGTCGTCGACACCGCGGGTGACCGAGGCGACGCGCTCGGCGCCGCCGGTGGAGGCGATCTCGAACGCCTTGTCCGCGCCGCTGATGGCATGGATCTGACTGGCGATGTCACGCCAGGTGATCGGGGTGCCGTCGGACCAGACCGCTTTGGGATTGATCGTGTAGGTGATCACCTGCGGATCGGTTCCGGTGAGTTCGACGCTGGTGAAGTAGTCGGTGTTGACCGTCGTTGAGCCGTCCGCCGCGATGATGAACGCGTTGGGCATCGTGGCCTTGAGCATCCCGGCGGTTTCGGCGCTGTTGCCGTCGATGTGCAGGATGTTGAAGTTGGCCGGGAACTCACTGAGCGCCAGCCGCAGGTCGCCGCCCTCGCGCAGCGTCGCCGGATCCTGTGGGTTGATGTCGCTACTGGTGCCCAGGACCGCATTGCCGCTGACCGACGGCGTCGTCGGGATATCGGTGGAGCAACCGGCCAAGACCACGGCCGTGCCGAGCACCGCCACCAGCGTCTTCCACCACCGGCTGCGCTCAGGCATGGCCCGGCTCCGGTTGCGGGACGGCCGCCAACAGCCGGCGCGTGTACTCGTGCTGGGGATTTCCGAACACCTCCTGGCTGTCGCCCTGCTCCACCACCGTGCCGCGATACATCACCACCACTTGGTGGGCGAGGTGCTTGACCACCGAAAGATCATGCGACACAAACAGATACGACAAGCTGAACCGGTCCTGCAGGTCGAGCAGCAAATTGATGATCCCGGCCTGGATCGAGACATCCAGCGCGGACACCGGCTCGTCGAGGGCCAGGATCTTGGGCTGCAAGGCCAGCGCGCGAGCGATCCCGATACGCTGCTTCTGGCCGCCGGAGAACTCGGCAGGGTAGCGGTTTGCGTCGGCGCGGCCCAGCCCCACAATGCCGAGCAACTCGGCGACCCGGGCGTAGGTGTCGCCCTTGCTGAACCCGTTGGCCCGCAACGGTTCCGCCAGGAGCTCGAAGACCGGCAACCGGGGGTCCAGCGAGGCCACCGGGTCCTGAAAGACCACCTGGATGTCGCGGCGTAGCGTCCGCCGGCCCGCGGTGTTCAGCGTCGACACGTCCGCACCCAGCACCTCGATCGAGCCCGATTGCGGCGCAACGAGTTCCAGTACCTCATGCAAGGTGGTCGACTTGCCCGAACCGGATTCACCGACGATGCCCAGCGTCTGGCCCTGCAGCAGGTCGAAGCTGATGCCGTCGACCGCCCGGACTTCCCCGACCCTGCGGCGCAGCACCACGCCCTTGGTCAACGGGTAGGTCTTGATCAGATCGCGCACCCGCACCACGGCCGTCGCACTGTCGGGCTGAGCACCGTCACGATCGACATTCACGCCGTAGATGTCGGCGGCACTGCGCCCGATGACCTGGTCGGTACGGATGCACGCGGCTCGGTGACCGGCGCCGACCTCGATCAGCTCCGGTTCGGCGGCGACGCATTCGTCGATGGCCAGTGGGCAGCGCGGCGCGAACGGGCAGCCCGGATCCAGACCGGCCAGCGACGGGGGAGCGCCGGGAATCGGCACCAGCCGGGTGCCCTGCGCCGCGTCGAGGCGCGGCACCGAACCCAAAAGCCCGATCGTGTAGGGCATCTGGCGATCCCGGTACAGGTCGTTGACGCCGGCCGATTCGACGACCCGACCGGCGTACATCACTAGCGCGCGGTCGGCGAACTCGGCGACCACCCCGAGGTCGTGGGTGATGATCAGGACACCGGCGCCGGTGACGTCGCGCGCCTTCTTGAGCACTTCGAGGATCTGCGCCTGCACCGTTACATCCAGCGCGGTGGTCGGCTCGTCACAGATCAACAGGTCGGGATCGTTGGCAATCGCGATCGCGATCACCACGCGTTGCCGTTCACCCCCGGAGAGCTCGTGCGGAAACGCTCGAGCGCGCTGTTGCGGTTGCGAGATGCCAACCAGCTCAAGCAATTCCACCGCGCGCTGCTGCGCCGCCTTCTTACCGACGTCGGGCTGGTGCACCCGGATCGCCTCGGCGAGCTGGTCCCCGACGGTGTAGACCGGGGTCAGCGCGGACATCGGGTCCTGGAAGACGGTGCCTATCGACTTGCCGCGGAACCGCGACATCGCGTCGTCGGGCAGGCCCAGTAGTTCGGTGCCCTGCAGGCGCACCGAACCGCTGACCCGGGCGTAGTCGGGCAGCAGCCCGACCACTGCCATTGCCGCGGCCGACTTCCCGGAGCCCGATTCGCCGACCATCGCCACGACTTCACCGGGGTTGACGTGATAGCTGATGCCCCGCACCGCGGTGACCGCGGCGCCGTCGGTCGGGAAGGTGACGGCCAGGTCGGTCACCTCCAGCAGTGGGTTCATTCGCGACCCCGCCGGAGGGTACTCGCGCCGGGATCCAGCGCGTCGCGCAAGCCGTCACCGGTCAGGTTGGCGCACACCAGGATCAGCACCAGCACGCCGGCCGGCACCAGGAACACCCAGGGGAACGTGGTCGCCGATTGGGTGCCGTCGGCGATCAGGGTGCCCAGGGACACGTCCGGCGGCTGAACACCGAAACCTAGGAAGCTCAGCCCTGTTTCGGCGAGAATGGCGAACGCGACGTTCAGCGCCGCGTCGATGATCAGGATGGACGCCACATTGGGCAACACGTGCCCGGTGATGATCCGGCGGCTGGAGACGCCCATGTACCTTGCGGCGCGGATGAATTCGCGTTCACGCAGGCTCATCGTCAGGCCGCGCACCATTCGTGAGCTGATCATCCAGCCGAAACCGGCCAGCAGCAGGACCAGCATGAAGATGTTGGCCGAGTTCTTGGTACGCGGGGAGACGATCGCGATCAGGATGAAGCTGGGGATCACCAGCATCAGATCGACCAGCCACATCAGTGCCCCGTCGCGCCAGTCCGCGAAGTAGCCCGCGATCGATCCGACCGTCGCGGCGATGCCGGTGGAGATCACCGCGACGCAGACGCCGATCAGCATCGACTTCTGCATCCCGCGCAATGTCTGGGCCAGCAGATCCTGGCCCAGGGCATTGGTTCCCAGCCAGTGGCGGGTGTTCGGCGGTTGCAGCAGCGCACTGAAATCCAGGTCCTGGTAGGAGTACGGCAGGAACGCGGGCAGCGCGTAGCAGCCGATGAAGAGCAGTATCAGCACCAGCAGCGCGGCCACCGCCGACCGGTTGCGCAGGAACCGCCGCAACACCAGCGTGCGGCGGGAAGTGAAGGTCGCTTCCGGCTCCTCGATCTGCGGGACCGCTGTCATGAGACGCGCACCCTGGGATCCAGTGCCGCATAGAAGATGTCGGAGAGCAGACCGGCCAGCAGCACCACGGTGCCGGAGAACAGCGCGATCGCCGCGACGATGTTGGTGTCCTGGGTGGCGATGCCGCGGATCGCCCATTCACCCATGCCGTGCCAGCCGAAGATCTTCTCGACGAACACCGCACCGGCCACCAGTCCGGCGACGCTGTAGGCGAAAAGCGTGGCCATGGGTATCAGCGCGGTACGTAGTCCGTGCTTGACCAGCGCGCGCCGGCGGGTCAATCCCTTGGCGCGGGCGGTGCGAATGAAATCCTGACCGAGCACGTCGAGCATCGCGTTGCGCTGGTAGCGGCTGTAACCCGCGGCCGAGCCCAGTGCCAGGGTGAGCGACGGCAGCACCAGGTGTTTCAGCCGGTCAGCCAGCGCGGCCCAAGTCCCCTCGACCACCCCCGGCGATGTCTCCCCGGTGTAGTCGAAAAGCTGGATACCCAACGCCCAGTTGATCCGTAGCGCCCCCATGATCAGCAGGTTGGCGATCACGAATGTCGGCGTGCTGATGACCAGCAACGCGAACATGGTGACCGCGCGGTCACTGAGCCGGTACTGGCGAATCGCGCCCCAGGCGCCGAGCGCCACGCCCAGCAGCGTTCCGACGACCGATCCGATGACCAGCAACCGCAAGCTGACTCCGATTCGGCGACCCAGTTCGGTGGCCACGGGCTGGCCGGTGATGGTCTTGCCGAAATCGCCTTGTACGGCGTGCGAAACCCAATTCGCGTAGCGGATCGGGATCGGCCGGTCGAGGCCCAGGTCGTGCGCTTTGGCATCGATGACCGCTTGCGGCGGGCGGGGGCTGCGCTGCATCAAGCTGTCCAGCGGCCGGAACGCGAAGGAGGTGAGGCAATAGGTCAGAAAAGTGGCCAGTGCGAGCAGCACGATGTACTTGAGCAAGCGGCGCGCGAGAAATCGCGTCATGTCCGACTCCCGTGCCGCATTGGGACAGGGTAGCGCCCGGAGCTATTGCGATCCCGCTGATCCGCACCCGTGTAATCCGCCTATCACCTTGTTAAAATCCACGTCGCTTCCGGCTGATATCGACCGGCCGCTAGCAAATCCGGTCCTGCGAACTGAGGGAGACCTGCGTGACGGTTACCGATGACTACCTGGCCAACAACGCCACTTACGCGAGCGACTTCAAGGGGCCGTTGCCGCTGCCGCCGAGCAAACACATCGCGGTGCTGGCGTGCATGGACGCCCGCATCGACGTCTACCGCGTGCTGGGCATCAAGGAGGGCGAGTCGCACGTCATCCGTAACGCCGGAGGTGTCGTCACCGACGACGCGATCCGGTCGTTGGCGATCAGCCAGCGGTTGCTGGGCACCCAGGAGATCATCCTGATCCACCACACCGACTGCGGAATGCTGACGTTCACCGACGACGACTTCAAGCGCAGCATCCAGGACGAGACCGGGGTCAAGCCGCCGTGGGCGGCCGAGTCGTTCCCGGATCTGGCCGAGGATGTCCGGCAGTCGCTGCGCCGCATCGAGAACAGCCCGTTCGTCACCAAGCACACCTCGTTGCGCGGGTTCATCTTCGACGTTGCCACGGGCAAGCTCGAAGAGGTCACCCTCTAGCGCGAGCAGACGCGAAAGCTCCCGCACGCTCGGCGTGTCGGGAGCTTTCGCCTCTTCTCGCGGGGGGACCGTCACCCGACCTTGTAGGTCGCGAGGGCCTTGGCGAGCAACTGTCCGTCCGGGTCAACGATGTCGGCCTCACAATTGACCACCGACCGAC
>NZ_LZKQ01000079.1 GCF_001668675.1 Mycobacterium asiaticum
CCCCCCCCCCCCCCCCCCCCCGGGGGGGGGGGGGGGGGGGGCGCCCCCCCCCCCCCCCCCCCCCCGCGGGGGGGGGGGGGGGGGGCGGCCCCCCCCCCCCCCCCCCCCGCCAACACGCGCCCACTCGGGCGGTCGGTACGCTGGCAAACATGTTCGCCTTTCTGCCTACGCTGCCCGGCCTCGACGATGTGCGCGCCCTCGTCGGCCGGGTCGACACCGCTCGACACCACGGCGTACCCAACGGCTGTGTGCTGGAGCTGAACCTGCGCAGCGCCCCGCCGGAGACGACGGGCTTCGACCCGCTGACGCTGATCACCGGCGGCGGACGCCAGCTGGCGCTGCGTGACGCGGTCGCGGCGATCCACCGCGCTGCCGAGGACCCCCGGGTCGCCGGCCTGATCGCCCGGGTACAGCTGCCGCCCTCGCCGATCGCGGCGGTGCAGGAGTTGCGCGATGCCATCGCGGCGTTCAGCGCGGTCAAGCCCTCGCTGGCCTGGGCTGAGACCTATCCCGGCACACTGTCCTACTACCTGGCCTCAGCGTTCCGCGAGGTGTGGATGCAGCCCTCCGGCGACGTCGGGTTGATCGGGTTCGCCAGCCACGCCATGTTCCTGCGCGATGCCCTGGAGAAAGCGGGTATCGAAGCACAATTCATCGCAAAGGGCGAATACAAGTCGGCAGCAAACCTTTTCACCGAGGGCGGCTTCACCGAGGCGCATCGCGAGGCGGTCACCCGGATGCTGGAAAGCCTGCAATCCCAGGTGTGGCAGGCGGTTTCGGAATCCCGCAAGGTCGATGTCGGGGTGCTCGACGAGTTGGCCGACCGCGCCCCGTTGCTGCGGGACGCCGCGCTCGAATCCGGTTTGGTGGACCGGATCGGATTCCGCGACGAGGCTTATGCCCGCATAGCGGAATTGGTCGGCGTCAGTCCCGCGGAGTATGAAGACGCCGACGACAAACCACCGCGCATGTATCTGGCGCGCTACGCCGGTGCCGCCCGGTCGCGGCTGGCGCCGCCGGTGCCGTCCATGCCGGGACGCCGGGCCAAGCCGACGATCGCCGTTGTCACCCTCGAGGGCGCGATCGTCAACGGCCGGGGTGGACCGCAGGGCTTGCCGATCGGGCCGTCCAGCGCCGGCGGCGACACCATCGCGGCGGCGCTGCGTGAAGCGGCGGCCCAGGAGTCGGTGTCGGCGATCGTGCTACGGGTGGACAGCCCCGGTGGCTCGGTGACGGCGTCGGAAACCATCTGGCGCGAGGTGCTGCGGGCCCGCGAGCGCGGCAAGCCGGTGGTGGCGTCGATGGGTTCGGTCGCGGCGTCCGGGGGTTACTACGTCTCGATGGGCGCGGACGCGATCGTGGCCAATCCGGGCACCATCACCGGTTCCATCGGCGTCATCACCGGCAAGCTGGTGGTGCGTGACCTGAAGGACCGCCTCGGTGTCAGCTCCGACACCGTGCGAACCAACGCCAACGCCGACGCCTGGTCCATCGACGCGCCGTTCACTCCGGAACAGCAGGCCATCCGCGAGGCCGAGGCAGACCTGTTCTACAACGACTTCGTGCAGCGGGTTGCCGACGGTCGCAATTTGACCACCGACGACGTGGAAGTCGTTGCCCGAGGCCGGGTCTGGACGGGTGCCGACGCGCTTGAGCGCGGTCTGGTCGACGAACTCGGTGGTCTGCGGACCGCGGTGCGCCGCGCCAAGGTGCTGGCCGGGCTGGACCCGGACGACGAGGTCCGGGTGCTCAGCTATCCCGGCTCGTCGCTGCTGGACATGGTGCGCCGGACGTCGTCACAGCCCGCCGCGGCGTCGCTGCCCGACGCGGTGGGGGCGCTGCTCGTCCGGTCCGTGCTGGGCGTCATCGAACAAGCGGGCCAGACGTTGGGCGGCGCCAATGTGCTGTGGCTGGGCCCGTCGCGCTTCTGATTCCCAGCGGGGCACACTGTCAGCGCAACGCGCCGCTGATGAAGATGATCTCACCGAGTGGGTCGTCGTCTTCGGTGGCCGGAACGGGTAAGCCGTTGTGGCGGAACAGGTCGGTGCGGGTAACGCCGTCGACTTCCCATCCCTTGCCGCGCAGATAGTCGAGCACATGGTTGCGCTCGCCGGAGTAGACCAGCGACGCCATGTCGACGTCGAGACCGTGATTGCGCAACGAACCGGACATCTCGCGTACCCGGTCGGCGTCGAAATCGATGATGCCGGGCACGAATTCGGTCGCTACGGTGCTGCCGGGCGCACTGAGTGCGGTGATGTTGTCGAAGAGCCGGTCCTGGGCGTCCGGCGGTAAGTAGATCAGGAGTCCCTCGGCAAGCCACGCGGTCGGTTTCGTCGCGTCCAGACCGGCCGCCTGCAACGCCGCCGGCCAGTCGCCCCGCAGATCGATCGCCACCGGGCGCCGCGTGGCGGTGGGTTCAGCGCCGATGCCGGCCAGTGTCGTCGTCTTGAACTCGATCACCTGCGGCTGGTCGATCTCGTAGACCACGGTGCCGTCCGGCCACGGCAACCGGTAGGCTCGCGCGTCCAGCCCGGACGCCAGGATGACGGCCTGACGCACCCCGTGGGTGGTGGCGTTCGCAAAGTACTCGTCAAAGTACTTGGTGCGTACCCCCATTCCGTTGATCATCGCCTGCATGCGGTCGGGCGAAAAATTCTCGAAGGACTCGAGTTCGAGCTCACCGTCGATCATCTTGGTGAAGAAGTCCACCCCTACCGCGCGAACCAGCGGGTCGGCGAACGGATCGTCGATCAAGCCGTCGGGGGACTTGGTCGCCAGTGCGCGCCCCGCGGCCACCATGGTCGCGGTGGCACCGACGCTCGATGCGAGGTCCCAGTTGTCGTCGTGAGCGCGTGCCATACCCGTCCCGTCTGCTCAATGTGTCTTGTACAGCGTGCCACTGATGTACAACATCTCCACCGCGGGTACGTCTTCCTCGGGCTGTGGTGAAAGGCCGTTGATCGCACGTAGTTCCGGCAGCGGGATGCTGGTCATCAGCCAACCGCGGTCGGACAGGTAGGCCGCGGCCTTGTTGCGGTCACCGAAGTATACGAGCGTGGTCATATCCAGATCGAGCCCGTGCGCACGCCAACGCTGCGAGACGGTCCGCATGCGCTCCCGCAACCGGTCCTCGTCCCCGTCGTCGACCCTGTTCATGCTTTCGCTGGCGATCCTGCTGCCCAACGCGCTGAGCCCAGTAACGGTGTCCAGCAAGCGGTCTTGGGCATCCGGCGGCAGATAACCGAGCAAGCCTTCAGCACTCCACGCGGTCGGCAGCGCGGGGTCGAAGCCCGCTGCGCGCAAGGCGGCGGGCCAGTCGTCGCGCAGGTCCACCGCGACCGTGCGGCGATCGGCGCGTGGGTGGGCGCCCAAATCGGCCATGGTGCGTGACTTGAACTCGATGACTTGCGGTTGGTCGACTTCGTAGACGACGGCTCGCGCGGGCCAGGGCAGCCGGTACGCACGCGAGTCCAGTCCCGCGGCAAGGATCACGGCCTGGGTGATGCCGGCGCGGGCCGCATCCAGAAAGAACTCGTCGAAGAATTTGGTGCGGACGGCCATGTTGTCGGCGGCGGCGGTTACCGCGGTGAAGGGGCGCTCGGGGTCGTCGTCGAGGTCGGCGGCACTGAGTTCGCCGGTCGCCAGCCGGGTGAGCACGTCGATGCCGACGGCCCGCACCAGCGGCTCGGCGAACGGGTCGTCAATGAGCGGGTTTTCGCCGTGGGTCGCCATTGCGCGCGCCGCTGCGACCATGGTGGCGGTCACTCCGACGCTGGACGCCAGATCCCAGCTGTCTCCCTCGTATCGTGCGGAACCGGAGGACGTCATGCAGTGCCTCATTCGCCAAGTAGCCGTTGATCTTTAGCCAACGTAACAAACTTTGACCAGCAAAGTGGCTGCGGGTCGGCCGGCTTCGCGGCAACCTGTAACCCATGACTCTGGCAGGCAAGCGAGTGCTCATCACGGGGGCTTCATCGGGTGTCGGGGCGGCGCTGGCGAGGGCGGTGGCCGCGCAGGGGGCGGTGGTGGGCCTGATCGCCCGCCGGGAGGACCGGCTGGCCGACGTCCTCGCCGACTGTCGCGCGGACTCGCCCGAGTCGGTGATGTGGGTCGCCGATCTCGCGGACGGGGTGGCGGCGAGCCGGCTGGCCTTGCAGGCGTGGCATGCGCTGGGCGGCATCGACGTGCTGGTGAACAACGCGGCGGTGCCCAAGCGCCGGGCCGTGACTGCGCTCAAACCCGACGAGGTCGAGGGCGTGATGCGGGTCAACTTCTTCGCGCCGATGCGGCTGTCGCTGGCGCTACTGCCGCGCATGCTGGCCCGCCGTTCGGGCGTCATCGTCAACGTGGCCAGCGTCGCGGGACGACTGGGTATCGTCAACGAAACAGCCTATTGTGCAAGCAAATTCGCACTATCCGGGTGGAGCGAGGCCATGGCGATGGATCTGGCGGGCACCGGAGTTTCGGTGAAACTGATCCAGCTTGGTCCCGTAGACACCGAGATCTGGGATCGTCCCGAAAACGACGAACCCCGCTACCAGGGCCCGAAGGTGGCACCCGAGGAAGCCGCGGCGGGCATCGTCGCGGCACTGGACAGCGAGCGCTTCGAGCACTATCTGCCGGATCTGAAGGCCGTGGTCGATGCGAAGAACGCGGACCTCGATGCGTTCATCGCCGGCATGGCACAGCAATGAGAGCGCTGGTCTACGGGGTGCCGCCCGAGGACGTCGGGGTTCCCGAGCACGCGGGTCCGCTGGTACAGAACCTGGCCCGCACCCCCACGGGATTGCGAGATATGCCGGATCCCGTTCTGCCGCATGAGGATTGGGTGATCGCCCGACCGCTGTTGACCGGCATCTGCGGGTCGGACTCCAAGCAGATTCTGCTGGACTTCGGCGCCGACGCTGCCGACAACGCCCTGGCCGCGTTCTGCTCCTTCCCGCAGGTGATGGGCCACGAGGTGGTCGCCGAGGTGGTCGAGCTGGGGCCGCGGGCCAGGGGCCTCGAAGCGGGCCAGCGGGTGGTGCTCAACCCGTGGCTGTCGTGCGGACCCCGTGGCATAGCGCCGCCGTGTCCCGCCTGCGAAAGCGGCGACTACAGCCTGTGTTGGAGCTTCACCGACGGTGACATCAAGCCCGGCATTCACACCGGGCTGTCGGCCGATGTCACCGGTGGATACGCCGAATTGATGCCGGCCCATGACAGCATGCTTTTTCCCGTTCCGGATTCGATACCGGACGAGGCCGCGGTGTTCGCCGACCCGTTCTCGGTTTCCCTGCATGCGATCACCCGCCACCCACCGCCCCGTTCGGGTCGGGCCCTGGTGTATGGCGCCGGTTCGCTCGGCCTGTGCGCGGTCGCCATCTTGGGGGCCCTGTACCCGGACGTGGCGGTGGCCGTCGTGGCGCGGTTTGATGCTCAAGCCGAGCTGGCCGGACACTTCGGTGCCGCCAAAGTCCTTGCGCACGAACCACGATCGGTCCTCATCGAGGAGCTCGTCGCCTGGGGCGGCGGCCGGTTGCGCCAACCGTTACTGGGCTTGCCGATGGCCCATCCCGGCGCCGTCGACGTCGTCTATGACACCGTGGGCAAGCCGGAGACATTCGAGGTCGGGGTGCGGGTGCTACGCGCGCGGGGGACGCTGGTCAAGGCCGGGGTGCACGCGCCCGGCCGCTGGGAGTGGAGCCCGCTGTACTTCAAGGAGATCAGCTGGGTCGGCTCCAACGCCTTCGGCGTCGAGGAAGTCGACGGTCGGCGCAGGCATGCCATCGAGCACTACCTCGATCTGGTGACGGCCGGCCGCATCGATCTGCGGCCCATGCTCACGCACACGTTCCGGCTGGAGCGGTGGCGGGAGGCGTTTCTGGCAATAGCCGACCAGGGCGAAAGCGGTGCGGTGAAGGTGGCGATCGACCAGCGCTGAGCGTGCGCGCCCGGCGAGCGTGACTACGCCGGACGTGTCGCCCGGTAGTAGCTCAGCTGCCCGACGATCCGCTGCCGGTGGGAGGCGACTTCGGTGCAGTCGAAGCCCGCGTCGCGCAGCAACCGCGGGATCGCGTCGCCGAAGTTGCCCGCCGCGTGATGGTTGTGCCGGATGAGTCGCGACATCAGGCCCCCGCTGTGCGCGTCGCCGCCGATGTCCACCAGGTTCAGCCGACCGCCGGGACGCAACACCCGGTAAATCTCCGCGGCCGCGGCGGTCTTCGCCTCGCTGTCCAGATGGTGCAGCATCATCGACGACAGCACCCGGTCGAACTCGCCGTCGGAATAGGGGAGCCGTTGGGCATAGCCCTCTTCGAAGCGAATCCCGCTCAGCCCGGCGGCTTTTCGTTTCGCCACTTCCAGCATCCGTGGGTCGGGATCGGATCCGGTGACGTCCGCCGAGGGATGGGAGCGCTTGACTTCCAGGGCCAGATTTCCTGTCCCGCAACCGATTTCCAATACCCGGTGACCATCGGAGATATCGGCCTGCGTAACGAGTCGCTGGTAGACGCTCTTGAAACCCATCAGGCGCGCGATCAGGTCGTAAGCCGGCAGGAACGCGTCGTGACCGGTGGCCGGCAGGTAATCATGCGGATGATGTTTGGTCATACCTTCCATGCTGAGCCATTGTTCAGCCGAGCAATTGGGTGATCGTTGCCGAAATTAGGACTATCTTTGGCCATATGGCTCAGCCGGCCCGTCTCGTCCAGCACTGCGGCGGCGTACCCGTCTACCGGTACCGGACCGGCCCGGACACACCTCCGGTGTCGGTCGCCCGGCACGACGAACTCGTCGAACCCCGGCCACACATCCACGACTTTCCCGCGCTCTGGTACGTCGCCCCCACGGGAATGGTGTACGTGGCGGCGCCAGGCACGGTCCTCGATCCGAGCCAGGTGGTTCCCGCGGAAGACGGGGTTGCGGTGTTCTTCGACCCGGCCGCGCTCGGCGAGGATGCGCGGTCGCCGTGGCCGGCCTGGCGAACCCACCCCCTGCTGTTCCCGTTCCTGCACGGGCAGTCGGGTGGCGTGCTGGCGCTGGAGGTGCCGGTGGCCCGGCGAGCGGCCTGGGATGACACGATCCGATCGATCGAAACGGAGTTGACCCAGCGTCTGCAGGGCTCTCGACAGGCCGCGCTGGCGCACTTGACCCTTCTGCTGATCGAACTGGCGCGTTTGGCCGGCGACGTGGTGGCCGATCTACGGCGTAGCGGGGAGCCGCTGCTGGCCGAGGTGTTCGAAGTGATCGACAGGCGGCTCGGTGAGCCGTTGTCGCTGCGCGACGTCGCCAGTGAGGTAGGCATGACACCCGGGCACCTGACCACGGTGGTGCGCCGTCGCACCGGACGAACAGTGCAGGAGTGGATCATCGAACGCCGGATGGCCGAAGCGCGCGAACTGTTGACCGAGACCGATCTTCCCGTCGGTGAGGTGGCCAGGCGCGTCGGCATCGCCGATCCCGGGTATTTCAGCCGCTTGTTCGGCCGGACCCACGGTGGCACGCCCCGCCAGTGGCGCGCGCGGCAGAGCCGCTGATCGGCAGATCGGTCGGTGCGCTGACGACCTAGCGACGCAGCCGTCCATCGCAGGCGTTGACAGCCTTTGTCGAACACTGTTCTAATCAGAACGCTGTTCGAAACGGGGGTGCTTGGATGGAGACGCCGGTGCTGCGGTACGGCGCACTTGACCGCGCGCACCTGACCAAGCACCTGTGGCAGATGGCCAAGCGCGTGGGTGTCAAACAGGTGACGATCCGTGCCCTGGCGGCAGAGGCAGGCACCCGCCCGTCGTCGGTGTACTACCACGTGCGCGACAAGAGTGAACTGCTCGATTTGCTGATCGAATCGGTGCTGGCGCAGATCGAAGTGCCTCAGAAAGGTGACTGGGAGTCGAGACTGGTTGCGCTCTACACGAACGCCTTCAAGGTGCTCAACGAGGTCCCGGGCATCGCGGGCCTGCTCCAGGAACACCCACACACTGCAGCGGCCACCGAGATGGATCGTGCGTCCCGCAGCATTCTGCACCAGTCCGGCTTGCCGAAGAGAGATTTCGAGGCGGCTCATGCCACGCTCTACGTGCACCTGCTGGGTTCGGTGCAGCTTGCACACCTGGGTGCGCTCGGCGACCAGACATTCAGCTATGGGTTGCGGGTGATTCTGAACGGACTGCGCAAGGAAATCAAATGACGGAAACCACAATCGATCTCGCTCATCCGGATGTTTGGGCGTCGTCCTTCCCGGAGGACCTCTTCGCGCAGTTGCGGACCCGTACACCGGTGTTTCACCAACAGCTCACCGATGACGTCAAGTCGGCGGTGGGGCGCGAGTTCTGGGTGTGCACCAAGCACGCCGACGTGGCCCGGGTGCACCGCGACCATGAATCGTTCACCGCCACAAGGGGTCCGCTGATCCAGGATGTCCCGCTGTTCGACGCTTACCCGGCGATCGTCAGCCTGGACCCGCCGGATCACACCATCCGTCGCCGGGTCATCACCCGTGCCTTCACGCCACGCGCGGTAGCCAAGTTGGAGGACGGGATTCGTGCCCGGGCCGCCGCGATGGCCGGCGAGTTGCTGAGCAACGGTGGCGGTGAGTTCGTCAATCTCGCCGCGGGGCTGCCGATCTCGGTGATCGGCGACATCGTGGGTATCCCCGAGGCGGATCGGCCCCGGGTTTTCGGCCTGATCGATCGGGTGTTGAAGAGTGCCGGGGCGCAGATGTCGGTGCCCGACGGCGAGGACCTCATGCCGTTCATGGAACTGTTCCAATACGCCAGCGAGTTGACGGCGCAGAAGCGGGCACATCCGGTCGACGACATCTGGAGCGCGCTGTGTACGACCGAGATCACCTCGGAATCCGGGGATCGCTTCCTGCTGCCGGCCAACGAGTTGGAGATCTTCTTCTTCATCCTCGGCTTGGCCGGCGCCGACACGACCCGCAATGCGCTGTGTGACGGCATCCGCGCATTCGTGGCCAACCCCGACCAGATCGCCGTCTATCGGTCCGACCCACAATCGCGGCCGACCGCGGTCGAAGAGGTGATCCGCTATTCCACGCCGATCATCTTCTGGGTGCGCGGCGCGACCAAGAACGTGCGTCTCGGGGACGTGCTGATCCCGGGGGGTGCGCGAGTGGTCACCATGCTGCGCTCGGCGAACCGGGACGAGGACGTCTTCGCCGATCCCTACCGGTTCGACATCCGCCGGGATCCCAACCCGCACCAGTCTTTCGGGGGCGGGGGTGCCCATCACTGCCTGGGCGCGATGCTGGCCCGCGCCGAGGTGCGGGCGGCACTCGACGAAATCCTGTTGCACACCAACACGATCGAACTCGGCGAGCCGCAACTGCAGTTGCCCAATTTGTGCAACAACATGACCGTGTACGAGTCCCTGCCGATCGGGCTGAGTTAGAGCTTTTCGAGATCCAGCCAGCGGTCGATGTCGAACCCGTCGTCGGTCGCGCGCAGTGTCGCGCCGCCGTGGCCGGGATAGTGAGCGGGAATGACGGCAGCTCCGGCGTGGACGGATTCGGTGAAGATGCGGCGCCGGGTTTCCGCGGCCGCGGCTGCGTCGACGTCGAAGGCGCAGGCGTCGAACGGGCGGCGCACCTGCAGCGGGCTGTGCGTGAGGTCGCCGACGAACACCGCCGGCTCACCCGCGTCCAGCCACAGCACCGAGGAACCCGGCGTGTGGCCCGGCGCCGGCCGCAGTCGCAGTGATGGGCTGATCTGGTAGTCGTCCGACCACTGGACGAGCTGTCCCGACCGATCGATGGGCAGGATGCTGTCCTCGAACACCAGACGGTCGGCTTGCTGGGCAGCCTCCTCCTCCGCGGTGCGCGGCGGCTGTCGGGCCGCACGCCCGTCGGGTTCGAAATACCGGTAATCCAGCGCGGGCACCAGGTACCGCGCGTTGGGGAACGTCGGGACCCAAACCCCGTTGTCCAACAACGTGTTCCACCCCACATGGTCGGAGTGGACGTGGGTGTTGACCACCACGTCGACGGCGTGCCGGTCGAGGCCCGCCTCGTGGAGGGTGGTCAGGAATGCGGTGTTCAGATGGTCCAGCGGCGGCATCTGGGGACGGGTGCGGTCATTGCCGACGCCGGTGTCCACCACCACGACGAGCCCGTCCACCTCGACCACCCAGCTCTGAATTGCGATGTGGCACTTTTGGTGGTCGGGATCGAAGAAGTCCGGCATCAGCAGGTCGGCGTTGTCGCGCCAGCCCGCCGCCGGTGTGCCCGGAAAGACTCGGGTGGGCAGATCGAAGCGCAACTCCACCACCCGTGTCAGGGCGGCACGTCCGAGGTTCATCGGGACCTATGTTATTCGCGTGCGGCCGGGTCGATCGTCTGCCCGGCACACGCCAGCGCGGCCGCGATGAACTCGTCGCGAGCCGCATCCGCCACCGTGTCGTCCCACGCCAGTACCACCTTGCTGGGCGGGAGATCGTCGGCCGGCAGCACCCGCAGGTCAGGTCGCCGGTAGGCGTTGGCCGTCGAGCGCGGCAGCACCGCGAAACCGGCTCGCGCGGCGACCATTTCAAGTTTTTGCTCCACGCCGCTGACCGACGACAGCACGGCCTGGCGGCGCAGTTCCGGGCTGGCGACCGCGTACCATTCGGGCACGGATGCCGGGTTTTGCAGCAGGCGCCGCGACGCGAGGTCGGCCAGCGATACCGATCCCCGTGCGACCAGCGGATCGTCGGCGGGCAGCACCACGTCGCGCGGTTCCTCCAGCAGTGGCGCGGTCGTCAGTCCCGAAAGGTCGAACGGAGAACGGGCGTAGACCACCTGCGCGTCGCCGCGGCGGATCACCTCGGCCTGCTCGCCCCAGTTCACCGGCACGATCACCACCCGCCGCGCCGGATCTACCGCCTCGAAGGCACGGGCCGCCGCGGTCGCCAGCAGGCCGGGTAACACACCGACGGTGACCACGATGGCGGGCGCTTCCGCGCGTGACAGCCGGTGCCGCATCGCCTGGACCTCCGTGAGCAGAAACCTTCCGTCTTCGAGCAGCCGTGACCCGGCGGCGGTCAGTGTGGTGCCCCGGGTGTCCCGGTCGAGCAGCTTGACGCCCAGGTCGCGCTCGAGCGAGCGGATCTGGCGTGATAGCACCGGCTGGGCGATGTGCAGGCGTGCCGCCGCGCGTCCGAAATTGAGTTCCTCCGCCACCGCGACGAAGTAGCGCAGCTTGCGCATGTCCAGGTCGGCGGAGGTCATACCCAAAGGGTATCGCTACCGGACGAAAAGAGTCTTGGACGAGTGAAGCGTCCGCGTCGAACCTGGACGCATGAGCTTGCGCAACCAACGTGTCCTGATCATCGGCGGGACGTCGGGCATCGGGCTCGCCGTGGCCGCGGCGGTCGCCGACCGCGGCGCGACGCCCATCGTCGCCTCGCGCCGCAGCTCGAGTGTGGAGCGCGCGCTGGCCGCGCTGCCCACCGACGCACGGGGCGCCACAGTTGATCTCGCCGACCCATCTTCCATCGAGCGGCTGGCGGATCAGGTGGGGCCCGTCGACCATCTGGTCTACACCGCGGGCGAGCCGCTGGAGTTGGTCCCGCCGGCGGGGCTGACACCGGAGGTGATCCTTGGCTTCTATCGGACCCGCTTCGTCGGCGCGTGCAGCGCAGTGCGGGTCTTCGGCCCGCGTCTGCCTCCCGGCGGATCGATAACGCTGACCAGTGGATCGGCAAGTGAGCAACCCGAATTCGGCCCGCTGCCGGTGAGCCTGTGTGGCGCGATGAACGCACTGACCGCCGCCCTCGCCGTCGAGCTGGCACCGATACGGGTGAACGCCGTCGCACCGGGTGTGGTGCGCTCGCCGCTGTGGGACTCCATGGGTGATGCCGCCCGCGAGGATATGTTCGCCCAAGCGGCGCAGGGGATTCCGCTGCGCCGGATCGGGGAAGCCGATGAGGTGGCGCGCGCCTACTTGTACTGCATCGAGCAGACCTACTCGACCGGGTCGGTGGTCAAGGTTGACGGTGGCAGCGTCCTCGTCTAGGTCGGTTGTGTGGGCGTCGCGCTTATCTCGCGGATTCGGCGAAGGAAGCGGTGGCGATGCCGCGGATAGCCGCCCGGACCCGGTCGGACACCGCGTCCGCCGATGTGGCGTCGAACTTGCCGTCCAAGTGCAAGAAGGCCAGGCCGTGCACGAGGCTCCACAGGGCGTTGCTCAGAGCCTCCACGTCGGCTCCCGGGAAGCACGCCCGGGCGGCGCCACTTACCAGCTCCCAGATGGCGGCCGTGGCGGCGACCCGTTCGTTGTTCTCCCGCTCACAAGGCTCACCGAACATCAACCGGAACAGGGCTGGGCGGCGCAAGGCGAACTCGACGTAGGCGAGGCCGAGCTCCGCGAGATCTTCTGGGGTACTTGGCGAGGGGTTGGGAGCCGCCATGCTGTCCGCCAGCTCTCGGTAGCCGACGGCGGCGACCGCGGAGACCAGTGCATCGCGGTCCTCATAGTGGCGGTACGGCGCTCCGGGGGAAACCCCGGCGCGGCGTGCCACTGCGCGCAGCGACAGGCCGGCGGGGGTGCCGTCCTCTTCGAGGAGCTCGATCGCCGCACGAACACAAGCGGCGCGCAGGTCGCCGTGATGGTACGTCGAACTCGACATGAGCTAGGTCACACCTTCGGATGTAGACACCGCTTACATCGAGGCTTAATGTAAGCACTGTTCAACAGTTTAGGTCAGTGGCCGGCGGCGTACCGCATCGGGTTCTGCCTCACATTCCGATCAATCGTTCCTGCGAGCCCCGCTGGAGGCGTCGTGAACTCAAATGCCCGTGCCCACAATCAAATTGCCATCGTCGGCGCCGGCTTCGGTGGCATCGCCGTAGCAATCCGGCTGCAACAGGCCGGAATCAACAACTTCGTGGTGATGGATCGCGCCGCAGACATCGGTGGCGTCTGGCGGGACAACACTTATCCGGGCGCCGCCGTCGACATTCAGTGTCAGTTGTACTCATTCTCGTCGGCGCTGAACCCGCAGTGGCGCAACCTGTTCGCCAAGCAGCCAGAAATCTGGAACTACATGCGTGATGTCGTCCGACGGTGCGGGCTGTTGCCCCACCTATTGCTGAATTGTGCTGTCGAAGGGCTGGATTGGGATCCCGTCGAACAGCTTTGGCGAATCCAGACGGTGCTGGGAGAGCGCACCGCCAATCACATTGTCGTCGCCACCGGGGCGCTTGCTGAGCCCAACATTCCACAGCTTCCCGGTATGGACCGCTTTGCCGGCCCGCTGTTTCACTCCGCCCGGTGGGACCACGCGATCGACCTGACCGGCAAGCGCATCGCGGTCATCGGAACAGGTGCGTCGGCAGCGCAATTCATACCAGCCCTACAGCCAAGCGTCGCTCATATGACGGTATTTCAACGAACGCCCGCGTGGGTTCTACCGCGGCACGACCGAGAGATCGGTTCCCGCAAGCAACAGATGTTGGGAGCCCTCCCCGCTCTGCAACGGCTACAGCGGTTGCGCTTCTACCTCAAGCGCGAGCAACTGCTCCTCGGCTTCCGTCATCCCGCATTCCAGAAACCGGCCGAGTTCCTGGCCCGCAAGCACCTTTACGCGCAGGTCGCGGATCCCGAACTGCGGGCAAAGCTGCTTCCCGATTACCGGTTGGGCTGCAAGCGCATCGTCATCTCCGACGAGTACCTCTCCGCGCTCGCCAAGCCCAACGTCACAGTGGTCACTGAGGGCATTCGCGAGATCACCCCGGGCGGCATAATTGACGCCACCGGCGCCGAACATCGGTTCGACACAATAGTTCTGGGGACGGGGTTCAAGACGGATCGGTTGCCGTTGACCGACCGTATCCGCGGTGTCGACGGGATGAGCATGGCGCAAAGGTGGGCGGGCAATCCGACCGCATACCTGGGCATCACGGTCGCCGGGTTTCCCAACTGCTATCTGATCGCCGGCCCCAACACCGGCCTCGGGCATACATCGGTGCTGTACATGTACGAGTCCCAGGCCAACTACATTGCCTCGACCATAAGTTATGCGCGCACCCATTCTGTCGCGGCGCTCGAGCCGACCCGCCACGCTCAAGAGGCGTACACGGCCGAAGTGGACCGGCTCAGCGTCGGAACCGTGTGGTCAAGCGGCGGCTGCAGGAGTTGGTATCTGAACGCCAACGGCCGCAATACCAATCTGTGGCCGGGTGGCACCTTCAGCTACCGGCGGAGAACAAGGCGGTTCGACCCCGACCATTACGTCCTGCGTCATCGGCTCGCGCCCGCGCCGGCGTCACCGTGAGTTTGCGGACGCCCCATCAGGCCATTCGCGGGCATCGACAGGGAAAGCGAGGTCCCGCGTGCTGGAAGTGATCGACAAAGGTGAAACCAGCGAAATGCACCCGTGGCCCTTGTTATTCGTGCATGGTGCATGGCACGGGGCCTGGTGCTGGGACGAGTACTTCCTTGATTTCTTCGCGGGCCGAGGGTTCCGGGTCTTGGCTCTCAGCCTGCGAGGACACGGTGGGAGTCGAGTCGAGAAATCCGTCCGGATATGCTCGATTTCGGAGTTCGTCCGCGATGTGGCCACGGTTGCGCAGCGGCCGCCGCGACCGCCGGCGCCGGTAGGGCATTCCATGGGCGGGTTCGTCGTCCAGAAGTACTTAGAAAGTCACGATGCCCCGGCCGCGGTGCTGATCTCCTCGGCGCCGCCACGTGGTCAGCTCGGCTCCCTGATCCGCGCGCTCCGCCGACATCCCTGGCGTTCAACGAAATTCGCGATAACGGGCCGCCCCGCCGGCCTGTGCGGATCCCCTGCGGGGATCCGGGAGATGTTCTTTGGCAGCCGCGCCCCCGACCATCTGGTGGAGGCGACCGCCGCGCGGCTTCAGCCGGACAGCTTGCGGGCCATGTTTTTCGACATGGTGATCGGCGATCTGGTGGACACCAGAAAGGTCAACACACCGATGCTTGTCATGGGTGGGGCAGGCGACCAGGTCTATTCGGCCCGCGACATCGGACGTACCGCCGCGGCCTATCGGACGTCCCCGGTGTTCATCCCGCACGCGGGGCACGACATCATGCTCGAGCCGGGATGGAGTACGGCGGCCGAGACGATCGAGTCCTGGCTTGGTCAACATGGGCTCTGAATTCGTCCCGGTTCGAATCCGCAGCGGAAAAAGCGAGCGTCGGTGCCGAAAGCTGATGGAGAACACCCGGGTTCAAGTTGGTGCTCCCACTCTGTCCGATATCAACTATCCGAAGGAAGCGCAATTAATGTGAAGGAAGTTCCGACTGGGGTGGGGTGGACGGGTCTGATGACTGCGTACTGCCGCGCGCATGAGTCGCTGCGGAAAGACCGGATGTTCGACGATCCGCTTGCCGCGGCGGTCATTACGACCGTGTACGGGATCGGGTCTGCAACCGATGAACAATTACCGCGCCTGGGACCGGCAACCGATGATGGTTCGTCGAGTCTGTGGAACTTGTTCAGTTTCTATTTCGCACACCGCACGGTCTTTTACGACAACCGTGTGCTGAATGCGATCGACGCGGGGTGCCGACAGATTGTGCTCTTGGGCGCGGGATTCGACGGTCGTGCATTTCGGTTGGGCCTGCCCGGGGAAGCCCGAGTATTCGAGCTCGACCAGGCATCGGTGCTGGCGTTCAAAGAGCAAGTCCTGCTGCAGCACAGTCTTATTCCCCACTGTCATCGAGTCCCGCTAGCGGCCGATCTTCGTGAGGAGATCGCGGACCCACTGATCGCCGCCGGATTTCGACCGGATCAACAAACGCTCTGGATCGCCGAGGGGCTGCTGATGTACTTCACCCAGGCGGAGGCCGACCGACTGCTCGACCGCGTCTCAGCGGTGTCAGCCGTCGGAAGCCATTTCATCAGTGAGTATTTCACTGCCCAATGGAACTTCGAGGACGTCAACTACGAATTGCTGAACGAAAAGGACCGGGCGGTCTGGGACCTCCTGACGTGGGAATTCCCTAGCGATCCGCTGGCCCAGAAGCCCGGAGATTGGCTCGCATCGCACGGGTGGGAGGTGCGAACCTGCACGACGGTCGGCGAATTCGGCCGCGCTGCTCGTCGCGAAGTGCCACCGCAGTTCGCGTCGGCGGACGGCCCAGACATCTGGCTGTTCGACGGCACCAAAGGTGCCGAATGAGGTTTGAGCGTGAACCCAGCCAACTTTTGTCCGAATCAGTCAGGAGAAGATCGTGAATACCGCTTTTGAGCCGCGATACGACGTAATCGTTTGCGGCGCTGGTTCGTCGGGATCGGTGGTCGCCGGTCGGCTGGCCGAGAACCCCGACATCAAGGTCTTGCTGTTGGAGGCCGGCGGCGACGACGACGTCCCCAGCGTGACCGACGCGAGGCAATGGCCGGCCAACCTTGGTAGCGAACGCGATTGGGGTTTCACCTCCGATCCGGACCCGCGGTTGCACGGACGGACTATCCCGTTCTCGATGGGCAAAGTGCTCGGCGGTGGGTCGAGCATCAACCTGATGATCTGGGCGCGGGGACACCGCGACGACTGGGATCACTACGCTGCCGAGTCCGGCGAGCCGGCCTGGGGTTACGAGTCGACCCTCGAGCTGTACCGCCGGATCGAGGATTGGCAGGGTAGCGGTGAGCCCGATCATCGAGGCCGGGGCGGGCCGGTGTTCGTCCAGCCCGCGCCCGACGCGCATCCCCTCGGAGCGGTGACGTTGGAAGCGGCCCGCGCACTGGGGATTCCCACTTACCAGAGTGCCAACGGCCGCCTGATGGAGGAGGCACGCGGTGCTGCCATCACCGACCTGCGCTGGCGGGACGACAAGCGCATATCGGTCTTTCAGACGTACGCCGCTCCGCATCAGCACCAGCCAAACCTGACTGTCGTACCGCACGCCTTGGTCACCCGCGTGATCTTCGAGGGCAACCGGGCCACCGGTGTCGAGGTGGTCCACGCCGGCGAGATCCATCGGGTGGCCGCGGCAGCCGAGGTCGTGTTGTCGCTTGGTGCCATTCACACGCCCAAGGTGCTGATGCAATCCGGCATCGGCGAAGCGGACGAGTTGCGTCGCGTCGGGGTCGACGTCGTCCGTCAAAATCTCCCCGGGGTCGGGCGCAATCTTCAGGACCACTTCGGTTTCGACTGCGTGTGGGAATTTCCCGAGGCCATACCGGGCAGCGTTCAGGTGGGATCGGCATTGTTCTGGGACTCCGGGGCCGCCGAGCTCGGGGGACCGGACTTGTTCGCATGTTCCGGGGCCTTTCCGAAGGCCACGGTTGAGAACGCCGCGAAATTCGTTCTGCCGCAGAACGGTTGGACCTTGTTCGGTTCACCCACCCACCCCAAGAGCCGGGGCCGTATTTGGTTGTCCGGCGGTGACCCGGCAGATCCCATTCGGATCGAAGCCAACGCATTATCGGAGCCCGAGGACCTGAAATCCGCGATCGCCTGCGTTGAAACGCTCCGCGAGATTGGCAACTCCCGCGAGCTTCGACCATTCGTCGCGCGCGAAGTCATGCCGGGTAACCTCGCGGGAGCGGAATTGGAGACCTATCTGCGCAACGCGGTCACCACCTACTGGCACGAATGCGGTACGGCGAAGATGGGCCGCGATTCCATGTCCGTGGTCGACGGACACCTCAAGGTCTACGGCGTCGAAGGGCTGCGCGTCGCCGACGCGTCCATCCTCCCGCGCATCACCGTCGCCAACACCATGGCACCCTGTGTCGTCATCGGTGAACGCGCCGCGGAATTCATCAAAGCCGAACATCGACTGTGAATTCGGCGACGCGGCACCGGCGTGTCGCCTCGCGAAATGCACTGTCGGCGAGCTGCACGGCCCGCCCGCGCTCAACTACCACCCGCTCAGCTCGAGACAGAGACCGAGTGTGGATTTGGCGACGGCACACCGGCGTGTCGCGTCGTGAGGTTCACGCTCGGCGAGCTGGCGCGGATCAGTTGGCGCGCAGGTAGGTGTACACACCCGCGAAGTTGCGGTTGACCTCCTCAGGCACCGGCACCGGACCGCCGAGTGCCCTTGCGCCCCAGGCAATTTGCGCGGTGCGTTCGACCAGCGCGGTGATATGCAACGCTTTGTCCGGTCGCGGACCGACCGCCACCAGCCCGTGGTTGGCGATCAACGCTGCGCCGCGACTGTCCAGCGCCTTGACCGCGTTCGTGCCGACATCGGGTGTGCCGGAGGCGGCGTATTCGGCGCACCGCACGTCACCGCCGCAGTACACCGCGAACTCGTCGATGCACGCGGGGATCGGTTGATGCGCCACCGCGAACATGGTGGCCCAGATGGGGTGGCTGTGGATGACGCTGGCGATGTCGTCGAAGGCGTGATAGCACGCCAGGTGCAACTGCATCTCCGTCGACGGCATGCGACCGTCCTTGGCTTGCAGCACAGTGCCTTCCGGGTCGACCAGCACGAGGTCGTCCAGCTCCATGTCGGCATAGTCGACCGATGACGGGGTGATCACCAGGTTGCCGTCCGAGCGCCGCGCCGAGATGTTGCCGGCGGTGCCTTCGACCAGACCACGGCGCAGCATGTCCTTGGCCGCCGCCAGCACCGAGTGTTCGGCGTTGTCCACAAACTTCACGAGCCCAGCACCTCCGGGTTGACGACATGGGCGGGCGTCTCACCAGACAGCAACGCCGCCAAGTCGTCGGCAACCATCTGTGCCTGCCGGGCTTCAGTGTTCCACGTCGCTCCGCCGATGTGTGGCGTCAGGACCACGTTGGCCATCCCGGTCAGGGGGTGGTCGGTGGGCAGCCATTCGCCGGCGAAGTGGTCCAGACCGGCCGCGGCCACCTTGCCGCTGCACAATGCCTCGACGAGCGCGTCGGTGTCGTGCAGCTGGGCTCGTGCGGTGTTGAGGAAAACCACGCCGTCCCGCATGGCGGCGAACTGCTCGGCGCCGATCATCCCGATGGTCTCGTCGGTGACGGGCGCGTGCAGCGAGACGACATCGGCCTCGTCGAGCAACTCGGCCAGACCGTAGGAGGCCTCGTCGTTGTAAGGGTCGTGGGCGATGACCCGCAGGCCCAATCCGGACAATCGCCACGCCGTGGCCCGGCCCACCGCGCCGAGGCCAACCAGGCCGGCGGTGAGGCCGGCGATCTCCCAACTCCGGAAGCGCTGATACGGAATGGTGCCGTCCCGAAACATGTTGCCGGCGCGCACATCCGCGTCCGCTCGGAGCAGACCGCGGGTGGCGGCCAGCAACAGTGCCACCGTCATTTCCGCGACCGCGTCGGCGTTGCGCGCGGGTGTGTTCAGTACGGGGATGCCGGCCGCGGTGGCACCCGGGATGTCGACGTTGTTCGGATCGCCGCGGGTGGACGCAATGGCCCGCAGCCCCAGCTCGAACACCGGGCCTTTCACCGAATCACTCTCCACCACAACGATATCGGCGCCTTCAGCGGTAATCCGCTCGGCCAGTTGATCGGCGGTGTAGATGCGCAGCGGCGTCCGATCGAACTCGGTTATCCAGGGGTCATAGATCACATCGGCCAACTGCCGAAGCTTGGCAAAGCCCGGTCCGCGCAGCGGGGCGGTCACCAGGGCGCGTGGTCGAGACGTCACGAATGCCAATGCTGGCGTACCGTTGCGCCCGTGTCACGCGCAGACGTCACAATCGGCATCGACGTCGGCACCACCGCGGCCAAGGCGGTCGCGGCCGACGAGGACGGTCGCGTACATGCGCGGGCACGGATTCCGCACCAGCTCCGGGTGCCGGCTCCCGACCGGCTCGAGCACGACGCCGACGAAGCCTGGCGACGTGGTCCGGCGGCCGCGCTCGAAGGGCTGAACCTGCCTGCGGCCACAAAGGTTAGGGCGGTCGCCGTGTCGTCCATGGTGCCCTCGTTGACCGCCGTCGATTCGGACGGGCATGCATTGACGCCGGGGCTGCTCTACGGCGATGTGCGGGGCCGGGTGCCCGAGGCAGCTACCCAACCACTACCGGCGGTGGGTGAGGCGGCCGAGTTCCTGCGCTGGACGGCCGCGGAGGCGCCCGGTGCGGCCGGGTACTGGTCGGCGCCCGCCGTCGCCAATCACGCGTTGGCGGGGGAACCGGTGATCGACTTCGCCACCGCCATCACCTCCCTGCCGTTGTTCGACGGGACCGGGTGGAACGCCGCGGCCTGCGCCGACTGCGGCGCCAGTGTCGAACAGATGCCGCGCGTCGAAACCTTCGGCACACCGATCGGGCAGGTGCGCGGCTCGGGTGCGATGCTCGCGACCGGGGCGATCGACGCCCTCTGCGAGCAAATCGTGGCTGGCGCCGATCAGGACGGCGATGTGCTCGTGTTGTGCGGCACCACACTGATCGTGTGGACGACGATCTCCGCACCGAGGCAGGTGCCGGGATTATGGACGATTCCTCACTCCGCCGCGGGCAAGAGTCAGATCGGCGGGGCCAGCAACGCCGGCGGGATGTTCCTGGGCTGGGTGGATCGCGTTGTCGCGCAGTCTGATCCGATGACGGCTGACCCGCGGCGCGTACCGGTGTGGTTGCCCTACGTTCGCGGCGAGCGGACCCCGTTCCACGATCCGGATCGCCGTGCGGTGCTGGACGGAGCGGACCTCACCCATGATGCCGCTGCACTGCGACGGGCCGCCTACGAAGCGTCCGCCTTCGTCGTCCGGCAAATTCTGGAGTTGAGCGGTGCGCCGGTGCGGCGCATCGTCGCGTCCGGCGGCGGCACCCGGGTTCAGCCGTGGATGCAGGCCATCGCCGACGTCACCGCCCGGCCGGTCGAGCTGTCCGCGGTAGCAGAAGGCGCGGCGCTGGGGGCGGCGTTCCTGGGCCGGATGGCGCTCGGGCTGGAATCCACCATTGCCGACGCGGCGCGGTGGGCGTCGGTGCAGCGCGTCGTCGAGCCCCGTCCCGAGTGGGTGGGTCCCGTCAAGGACCGTTATCGGCGGTTTCTCGAACTCAGCGGATCGAGATTGGCGTAGCGACAAGCAAGGGGTGTGGTTCTAGGCTTATGCAATGACTGACCACGACCAGAACGCCGCCCGTCGAGAGATCGCAGATGCCTTGCTTGCCGCGTTGGAGCGTCGGCATGAGGTCGCCGACGCGATAGTGGAGGCCAAGAACAAGCCCGCCGCGGTCGAGGCGATCGTCAAGCTGCTCGGCACCTCTCATCTGGCGGCCGAAGCCGTCATGAGCATGTCGTTCGATCAACTCACTCAGGACGCCCGCGCCAAGATCCTCGCCGAGCTCGACGATCTCAACAAGCACCTCAGCTTCAACCTCAACGAGCGTCCCGCGAGCTCGGGGGAGACGCTCGAACTGCGTTCCTTCTCCGCGGTCGAGGACCGCGACATCTTCATCGCCCGCACCGACGAGATCAAAGCGGCCGGCGACGGGTCGGGCGCGCCGGCCGGCGACATCGACGACGAAATCAGGAAGGCGCTCAAGCGTTTGCACGACGAGGAAGCCGCCTGGTTCGTGGCCGTCGACTCCGGGGAGAAGGTCGGCATGGTGTTTGGCGAACTGCTGAACGGCGAGGTGAACGTCCGGATCTGGATCCACCCCGACCACCGCAAGAAGGGCTACGGCACCGCGGCGCTGCGCAAGTCCCGCTCCGAGATGGCGTGGGCCTTCCCGGCGGTGCCGATGGTGGTCCGTGCCCCGGCCGCTAATCCCGGATAGCGGTGATGGTGACGATGTTGCGCAGCTGGCCCAGCTCGTCGCCGTCCGGGAAGTCGCAGCCGTAGTCGGCGTACAACTCGCGCCGCGGCCGGGTGCTGACCTGCCAGCCCTTGCTGCTGAGGTAGTCGATGACGTTGCTGCGTTCGCCGTCGTAGAACAGACCCGAGAAGTCGATGTCGCAACCCAGGTTGGCCCAGCGATCGCTGAACTCCTGGGCGCGCTGTGACATCGGGACGTCCGAGTCGGGGTGGAACTCGGTGGCCAGCCTGCTGCCGGGCCCGCTGAGTGCGGTGATGTTGTCGAAGAGCCGGTCCTGGGCGTCCGGTGGCAGGTACATCAGCAGCCCCTCGGCGCTCCACGCCGTGGCCCGCGACGGGTCGAATCCGCTGCGCCGCAACGCCGCCGGCCAGTCGTCGCGCAGGTCGATGCTGACCGCCTTGCGGTGTGCCGACGGGGAGGCGCCCAGCGCCGACATGGCGGAATTCTTGAATTCGATCACCTTGGGCTGGTCGACTTCGTAGACCACGGTGCCGCGCGGCCAGGACAACCGATAGCTGCGCGCGTCCAGCCCGGCCGCCAGGATCACGGCCTGGCCGACGCCGGCCCGGGTGGCGTCGAGGAAGAAGTCGTCGAAGAAGCGGGTGCGGATCGCCATCGAGTCGGCCATCAGGCGCAGCTCCCGTGCGCGGCCCTCGTCACTGGTGACCTCGGGCACCTGGCCGTTGACCAGGCGGGTGAAGAAGTCCAGACCGACCGCCCGCACCAGCGGCGCCGCGAACGCGTCGTTGATGATCGGGTTGTCCTGTTCGGAGGCAACCGCGCGGGCGGCGGCCACCATCGTCGCGGTGGCCCCCACGCTGGACGCCAAATCCCAGGTGTCTCCGGAGGATCGTTGTGACTCAAACGAGGTCATGGCTTGCGCTCCTTCACAACCGCTCTGCACTCAGATAAACCACCTCGCCGAACGGGGCGTCGTCGCCCTCGGCCGGCACCAGCCCGTGTTGGGCGAACAGCTCCGCGTTGCGCGCGCTGGCGGTCTGCCAGCTGTGCGCGGCCAGGTATGTTCCGGCGTCCGTGCGGTCGTCGAAATACACCAGCGCGGCCATGTCGAAATCGAGGCCGTGGCTGCGCCAGCGGTCGTTCTGCCGCTGCATGCGGTTGCGCAACTCGTCCTTGTTGAGCTCGTTGATGTCCAGCAGGCCCTCGGTGGCGAACCGGCTGCCGGGCACGCTCAGCGCGGTGACCTGGTCGAGCAGCCGGTCCTGGGCCTCGGCCGGCAGGTAGCCCAGCAGACCTTCGGCGATCCAAGCGGTGCGCTGGGTGGGGTCGAACCCGGCGTCGCGCAGTGCGGCGGGCCAGTCGTCGCGCAGGTCGACGGCCACCGTGCGTCGGTTCGCGGTCGGCTCGGCGCCCAGCTGGGACAGCGTCGCGGTCTTGAACTCGATGACCTGCGGCTGGTCCACCTCGAACACCGTGGTGCCCGACGGCCAGGGCAGCCGGTAGGCGCGGGAATCCAGCCCCGCCGCCAGGATCACGGCCTGCCGGATGCCTGCGGCGGTCGCCTGGGCGAAGAAGTCGTCGAAGAACCTGGTCCGGATGGCCATGGCGTTGGCGAAATGCCTGGTGCCGGTGGCCGTTTCCGCGTCCAGATCGGCCAGATCCAGCTCGCCGCTGGCCAGCCGGGAGAAGAAGTCGACGCCGACCGCGCGGACCAGCGGCTCGGCGAAGTTGTCCGAGGCGACCGCTCCCGCGCCCTGGCTGTCGCGGGCGGCCACCGCGCGGGCCGCGGCGACCATGGTGGCCGTCAACCCGACGCTGGACGCCAAATCCCACGTGTCGCCCTCGTACCTAGCGCTGCCTATCTGGGTCATCGATGTGCTCCCGGAAACCAGTTCTGTTATTTAGCAAATATAACGAGCTATCAAGACTGTACGCCCCACCCTGGCAGGGCCCCTGCGTACCAGCTGTTAGTCTCGTACACGGTTTGACGCGCGACGGCGTACGTCCTGGCCTGCTGGGTGTTGGGCACGTGACGCGGGGTGAACCCAGGACTGATCAGAAAATGGACCCAGCCGGCCGAACCGGTTGGCATGCCGCGACCAGAGTTCGGCTGCGCAGGAGGAAGAGTGCTTTCGGCTTTCATCTCATCGCTGCGAACAGTGGACCTGAGACGGAAGATCCTTTTCACACTGGGCATCGTCGTGCTCTATCGCGTGGGGGCCACGCTGCCGTCGCCGGGCGTCAATTTCCCCAACGTGCAGCAGTGCATCAAAGAGGCCAGCGGCGGCCAGGCCGGACAGATCTACTCGCTGATCAACCTGTTCTCGGGCGGCGCCCTGCTCAAGCTCACGGTGTTCGCGGTGGGTGTGATGCCTTACATCACCGCGAGCATCATCGTGCAGCTGCTCACCGTGGTGATCCCGCGCTTCGAAGAGCTACGTAAAGAGGGCCAGGCCGGTCAGGCCAAGATGACGCAGTACACGCGTTATCTGGCGATCGCGCTGGCGGTGTTGCAGGCCACCAGCATCGTCGCGCTCGCCGCCAACGGCGGGCTGCTGCAGGGCTGCTCGCTGGACATTCTGTCGAACCAGACCATCTTCTCCGAGATCGTCATTGTGCTGGTGATGACGGCCGGTGCCGCCCTGGTTATGTGGATGGGAGAGCTGATCACCGAACGCGGCATCGGCAACGGCATGTCGCTGCTGATCTTCGTGGGCATCGCCGCCCGCATTCCCGCTGAGGGCAATCAGATCCTGCAGAGCCGCGGGGGGATGATCTTTGCCGCGGTGTGCGCGGCCGCGCTGGTGATCATCGTCGGTGTGGTGTTCGTCGAGCAGGGGCAGCGCCGAATCCCGGTGCAGTACGCCAAGCGCATGGTCGGCCGGCGGATGTATGGCGGTACGTCGACGTATCTGCCGCTCAAGGTCAACCAGGCCGGCGTCATCCCGGTGATTTTCGCGTCGTCGTTGATCTACATTCCGAATCTGATCACCCAGCTGGTGCGAAGCGGTAGCGGCGGTGGCGGCCACAGTTGGTGGGACAAATTCGTCGGCAGTTACCTTTCGGACCCGAGCAATCCGGTCTACGTCGCGATCTATTTCGGGCTGATCATCTTTTTCACGTACTTCTACGTGTCGATCACCTTCAATCCCGACGAGCGCGCCGACGAGATGAAGAAGTTCGGCGGCTTCATTCCCGGTATTCGCCCCGGTCGCCCCACCGCCGATTACCTGCGCCATGTACTGAGCCGAATCACTCTGCCCGGGTCGATCTACCTCGGTGTCATCTCGGTGCTGCCGAACGTGTTTTTGCAGATGGGCAACAGCGGCGGCATCCAGAATCTACCCTTCGGGGGTACCGCGGTTTTGATCATGATCGGCGTCGGATTGGATACGGTCAAACAGATCGAGAGTCAGCTCATGCAGCGCAACTATGAAGGGTTCCTCAAGTGAGAGTGGTATTGCTTGGGCCGCCGGGGGCCGGCAAGGGCACGCAGGCGCAGAAGCTGGCCGAGAAGTTGGGGATCCCGCAGATCTCCACCGGTGAGCTGTTCCGCAGCAATATCCAGGAGGGCACCAAGCTCGGCCTCGAGGCCAAGCGGTATCTGGATGCCGGTGACCTGGTGCCGTCCGAGCTGACCAACGAGCTCGTCGACGACCGACTCGACGATCCGGACGCCGCCAACGGCTTTATTCTGGACGGCTACCCCCGCTCGGTCGAGCAGGCCAAGGCGCTGCACGAAATGCTGCAGCGCCGCGGCACCGACATTGATGCGGTGGTGGAGTTCCGGGTGTCGGAGGAGGAGTTGCTGGAGCGGCTGAAGGGCCGTGGCCGCGCGGATGACACCGAAGAGGTCATTCACAACCGGATGAAGGTCTACCGCGACGAGACCGCGCCGCTGCTGGACTACTACCGCGACGAGCTCAAGACCGTCGACGCCGTCGGCACACTGGATGAGGTGTTCGCCCGCGCATTGCAAGCTCTGGGCAAGTAACCGTGGGTGCGCTGGCACGGCTGCGGAGCCGCAGAGTCGTGCCGCAGCGCACTGCCGGAGAGCTGGATGTGATGGCCGCGGCGGGTTCCGTCGTCGCCGCGGCCCTGCAAGCCGTGCGGACCGCCGCGGTCGCCGGGGTCTCCACGCTGGCCCTCGACGAAATCGCCGAGTCGGTGATCCGCGAATCCGGCGCGACCCCGTCGTTCCTGGGCTATCACGGCTACCCGGCATCGATCTGTAGTTCGGTGAATGACCGTGTGGTGCACGGCATTCCGTCGGCCGCCGAGGTTCTGGTGCCCGGTGACCTGGTGTCCATCGACTGCGGCGCGGTGCTGGACGGCTGGCATGGCGACGCCGCCGTCACGTTCGGCATCGGCGATCTCATCCCGGCCGATGCGGCACTGTCCGAAGCGACCAGGGAGTCGCTGGAAGCCGGAATCGCGGCGATGATCATCGGCAACCGGTTGACCGACGTAGCCCACGCCATCGAAACGGGCACGCGTGCCGCTGAAGTTCGCTACGACCGCGCGTTCGGGATCGTCGAGGGGTACGGCGGGCACGGCATCGGGCGGCAGATGCACATGGACCCGTTCCTGCCCAACGAGGGTTCGCCCGGGCGGGGTCCGCTGCTGGCGGCCGGGTCGGTGCTGGCCATCGAACCGATGCTGACGTTAGGGACGGGCAAGACGGTCGTTCTCGACGACGAATGGACGGTGACCACGGCCGATGGGTCGCGCGCCGCGCATTGGGAGCATACGGTTGCGGTAACCGAGGACGGTCCGCGCATCCTCACGGTTTGAACCAGCTGCTCATTCGCTTCGTGCTGTAGGGCAGGAGGTGATCGGGTGGCTCGCTTGGGTGACACCGAGGCGGCTGAAGCCGCCCTGATGAAGGCGCTCTACGACGAGCATGCCGGGGTTTTGTGGCGTTACGCGTTGCGGCTGACCGGGGGTGATGCCAGCCACGCTGAGGACGTCGTGCAAGAGACGTTGGTACGGGCCTGGCAACATCCGGAGGTCGTCAGCGACACGGAGCGCTCGGCGCGGGCCTGGTTGTTCACTGTGGCCCGTAACCTGATCATCGACGACCGGCGCAGCGCGCGGTATCGCAACACCGCCGGATCGATCGACGACACGAATGTTCCGGAGCATTCCAGCCCGGACGAGGTGAACGCGGCCCTGGACCGGCTGCTGATCGCCGATGCGATGACGCAACTTTCCGCCGAACACCGTGCCGTGATCGAGCGGTCCTACTACCGTGGCTGGACCACCACACAGATAGCCAACGACTTGGGGATCGCGGAGGGGACCGTGAAGTCGCGCCTGCACTACGCAGTGCGGGCGCTGCGCCTGACCCTGCAAGAACTTGGAGTCACGAGGTGACAGGACATGAATGACGTGAGGACGCACCATTACGCGACCTGGGATGCCGCGTATGTGCTGGGTTCGCTGTCGTCCCTCGAGCGGCGTGAATTCGAAGCACATATGGCGGAGTGCCCGTCGTGCCGAGCGGCGGTCGCCGAACTGAGCGGCGTGCCGGCCCTGCTCTCGCAATTGAGCCGGGAAGATGTCGCAGCGATCGACGAGTCCGGCCGTGGACCGGAGATCTCGCCGCGTCTGCTGCCGTCGTTGCTGCAGACGGTGCGCTGGCGGCGCCGCCGCACCCGGGTGACGGCGTGGGTGGCCGGGGCCGCGGCGGCCGTCGTGCTGGGCCTCGGTGTGCTGGTGGGCGTGCAGGGTGATGTGTCGCTGCATTCGCACCCGGGAACCGCGTCGGCGCAACCGATGGCTCAGGTCGGCACTCAACTGCTGACGTCGACGGTTTCGGTCACCCGTCAGCACTGGGGGACGTTCATCCATATGCAGTGCTTCTGCCTGGCCCCACCGGATGCGCACCACGACACCCTGGCCATGGTGGTGGTGGGACGCGACGGCAGCCAAACCCGGCTGGCGACCTGGGTGGCCGCACCCGGCCATACCGCGAACCCGGCCGGCAGCATCGCCACCCCGATCGACCAGATCGCTTCGGTGCAGGTGGTCGCGGCTGACAGTGGCAAGGTGCTGCTGGAACGTTCGCTTTAATAGGTGCGTGACCGATTCCCCCAAGCGCGATCCGATCGCTGCCGCGCGGGATAACTGGGAGCGGGCCGGCTGGGGCGATGTTTCGCAGGGCATGGTGGCGGTGACGTCGGTGATGCGTGCCCACCAGATTCTGCTGGCGCGCGTCGAGAACGCCCTGCGGCCTTACGATTTGAGCTTCTCCCGGTACGAGTTGCTGCGGCTGCTGGCTTTCAGCCGCACCGGTGCCCTGCCGATCACCAAGGCATCGGACCGGTTGCAAGTGCACGTCACCAGCGTCACCCATGCGATCCGCCGGCTCGAGGCTGACGGCCTGGTGCAGCGGGTGCCGCATCCCACCGACGGCCGGACCACGCTGGTGCAGATCACCGAGTTGGGCCGCTCGACGGTGGAGGACGCGACCGTCACGCTCAACGAGCAGGTTTTCGCCGATATCGGCATGCGGCCCGACGAGTCACAGGCGCTGGTGTCGTCGATCGAGACGCTGCGCGGGTCCTGAGCGCCCCCGTCCCGCCTGTCCTTACGCCGAGCGTCACCCGTCCTTACGCCGAGCGTCACGCCAGCGTGGCTGTCGGCCCCGAGCGTCACGCTAGAGTTC
>NZ_LZKQ01000080.1 GCF_001668675.1 Mycobacterium asiaticum
CCCGGAGGCGGAGCCGCGGTCCTGCTGGCCGCCGCGGCGCGGGGCGCGTGCGGGCACCACGGTGTTGGGGGGGTCGTCGGGGGCGGGACCGTCGTCACCGTCATCGCCGTTTCCGGACTTGCGGCGTCTGCGGCGGCGGCGGCGACGGCTGGCGCCTTCGGCCGAACCGTTCTCGTCCTCGTTCTCGTTGTCGTCGGCGTCGTCGGAGTCTTTGCCGTCCTCCGAGTCGCTGTCGTCGCCCGCACGGGTCTCGGTATCGGTCCCCGATTGATTCGGGCTGTCGCCGTCGGCGCCGTTCTGTTCACCGCGCCCGCGACCGCGGCCCCGGCGCCCGCGGCGCCGCCGCTTGTTGGCCGGCCGGTCCGCCTGCTCTTCGTCGTCGTCCGCCCCCGAACCGTCCAAGTCGTCGGAGTCGTCGGAATCATCGTCATCATCGTCGTCGCGCGGCTGGACCGGTTCCCGCACCGGCTGCGGCGCGACGAACAACGGCATGTAGTGCGGGCGTTCGACGGGTGGTGGTTCCAGCATCAGCCGGGACTCGGGTTCTGCGGCCTCGCCGGCGGGTTCCGTTGCGGCGGCGGCGTCAGGTGCGTCCGGCTGGGCGGCCAGCAGGTCGCGCACCCGGACCGCGTCGACGTGATCGACGCTGGAATGCGCGCTGCGGATCCGGCCGTCGAGGGCGGCCAACGCATCGAGTACCCGCCTGCTGGTGGTTCCCAGAGTTCGGGCGAGCGAATGGACTCTCAGGCGTTCGGGCAGGTCCTCACGCTGTGTCGGCTCGTTTGCTGGGTCGGAAGATGGGGCACCGTCTACCACGTATTCTCCTCAAGCCCCCGGGCGCGTCGTCCTATCGACGCGGCCACGCGAGGGCTGCGCTATGAGTCCGGGTTATTTCCCCCGGACTTGTGATGGTCTCGCCCCGAGCGGCCCACGAGGAGCCCACTCGGCGCCGTGCTGAATGACGGCTCCACATGCTGCGCCGCACCGCGGACTGGCGATGGTCGCGCTTGTCAAAGTCTTCATTCGAGTGTCCGACGCCAGTTCGACGACGTTCACCCGGAGCCAGTATCCCACATCGCGCAACGAGCTCACGCGCCCCTGACGTGGGCGCCCGTTTAACCCGCCCGAGCGGCGTCAGGAGCGGCGTCAGATGCCGGGGAACCAGAGCTCGATTTCGCGCTGTGCTGATTCGGGCGAATCCGACCCGTGCACCAGGTTGAACTGCGTCTCCAGGCCGAAATCCCCGCGGATGGTGCCCGGAGTGGCCTTGTCCACCGGGTCGGTACCGCCGGCGAGCTGACGGAATGCGGCGATCGCGCGCGGCCCGGAGACCACGGCCGCCACCACCGGTCCGGAGGTGATGAACTCCAGCAACGAGCCGAAGAACGGCTTGCCGTCGTGTTCGGCGTAATGACGACGGGCCAGGTCCTCGCCCACGGTCCTGAGCTCCAGTGCCGCGATGGTGAGGCCCTTGCGCTCGATGCGGCCGAGTATCTCGCCAATCAACTGGCGCTCCACGCCGTCGGGCTTGATCAATACGAGGGTCCGTTCAGTCACGGTGCACACAGTAAAGGTCCGCGGTCACCGTCACCAAGTCGCCGTGACCCATTCGCTGGGCGGGGGTCGGCGCCGTGCGCGCAGGTTCAGGCCTGCGGCGGTTGCTGCCGGCGCCGCACCTCGGCGCGCAGGTAGGCGATCAGCGCCCACACCGCGGCGAACAGCACGCCGATGAAGCCGACGGCGGGGTCCAGCAGAAAACCCGCGACCAGCACGAATTGGACACCCACATTCGCCCAGATCGCCCACGGCCTGCGCTGCAAGCCGGCCAGCACCACCAGCAGCACGGCCATCCCGATCAAAAAGCCCAGCGACTTGGCGTTCAGGCCCCCGCCGACCGCGCCCACCACCGGGATGGCCAGCAGCACCACGATCACCTCGAGGATGAGCGTCCCGGCCATCACCCCGGCGAAGCTCTTCCACGGGTCGGCGGGCGGCTGATCGGTCATTCGGGATCACGTCCGAACAGGGTTCGGGCGGCCCCGGCGGTGACCACCGAGCCGGTGATGAGGATCCCCGCCCCGGACAGCGCACCGTCCTCGGCCACCACACCTGCCTCGAAGCCGGCCTCGTCGACCAGGGCGGTCGCGGCATCGATCGCGTCGCGCAGGTTTTCGGCGGTGACCACTCGGTCCGGCCCGAATCGCTGCTGGGCCACCAGCGCCAGCGACTCCACGTCAAGGGCGCGTGGCGACCCGTTGTGAGTCACCACGACGTGGTCGAACACCGGCTCCAGCGCGGCGAGGATGCCGTCCACGTCCTTGTCGGAGAGCACGCTGACCACCCCGACCAGCGTGCGGAAATCGAACTCGTCGGCCAGCGTCTGCGCCAGCGCGGCCGCTCCGGCCGGATTGTGCGCCGCGTCGATGAACACCGTCGGGGCGCTGCGCATACGCTCCAGCCGGCCGGGGCTGGTCACGGCGGCGAAACCGGCCCGGACCAGGTCGACATCGAGCTGCCGCTGGGCACCCGCCCCGAAGAAGGCCTCCACCGCGGCCAGCGCGACCGCCGCGTTGTGCGCCTGGTGCTCGCCGTGCAGAGGCAGATAGATGTCCGGGTACACCCCGCCGAGGCCCTGCAGCTGCAGCATCTGCCCGCCGATGGCGACCTGGCGCTCCAGCACCGCGAACTCGGAGTCCTCGCGGGCGACGGCGGCGTCGGCCTGCACCGTCTGGGCGAGCAGCACCTCCATCGCCTCAGGTGTCTGGCGCCCGATGACGGCCACGGTGTCCGGCGCGCCGTCCGGGGCGCGGGTGATGATGCCGGCCTTCTCCCCCGCGATGCCGCTGATCTCGGGTCCGAGGTAATCGACGTGGTCGACGCTGATCGGGGTGACCACCGCGACCGGCGCATTGATCACGTTGGTGGCGTCCCAGCGGCCACCCATGCCCACCTCGACGATCGCGACGTCGACTGGCGCGTCCGCGAAGGCGGCGAACGCCATCGCGGTCAGCACCTCGAACTTGCTCATCGCCGGACCGTTGGCGGCCTGCGACTGCTGGTCGATTATCTGGATGTACGGTTCGATTTCCCGATAGGTCTCGACGTACTGCGCCGGCGTGATCGGCCTGCCGTCGATCGAAATGCGTTCCACCGCCGACTGCAGGTGCGGGCTGGTGGTACGACCGGTCCGCTGCTGGAATGCAGTGATCAGTGCGTCGATCATCCGGACCACCGACGTCTTGCCGTTGGTGCCGGCGACGTGGATCGACGGATAGCTCAGTTGCGGAGAGCCGAGCAGGTCCATCAGTGCGCTGATCCGGGTCAGGCTGGGCTCGATGCGCGTCTCCGGCCAGCGCTGATCCAGCAGGTGCTCCACCTGCAGCAGCGAGGCGATCTCGTCCGGGGTGGGTGCGAGCCGGGTGCCCGACTCCCAGTCGGGTGTCTCCGAAGTCATTGCAGCGCAGCCAACCTGGCCGTGATCCGCTCGGTTTCCTCCTGCGCCAGCTGCTGTCGTGCGCGGATCTTGCCCACGACCGCCTCCGGCGCCTTGGCCAGGAAGTCCGCGTTGCCGAGCTTGGCCGCAGTGGACGCCAGCTCCTTTTGCGCTGCGGCCAGATCCTTTTCGAGACGACGGCGCTCGGCGGCGACGTCGATGGTGCCCGAGGTGTCGAGTTCGACGACGACGGTGGCAGCGCTGAGCCGCACCTCGAGGGACACCGAGGCGCGGAAGTCCGCACTGGGCTCGGTGAGCCAGGCCAGCGCCGTCACCGCGGGAACCTGCTGGCGCAGACCAGCGTCCTCGACACCGACCAACCGGGCCGGCACCTTCTGCCGATCGGCCAGGCCCTGGTCGCTGCGGAACCTCCGCACCTCGGTCACCAGCTTCTGCATATCGGTGATTCGTTGTGCGGCAATCGGATCGAGCGTGAAGCCCGAGGACTTCGGCCACTCGGCGATCACCAACGACTCCTGGTGCGTCAACGCCTGCCACAGCGCCTCGGTGATGAACGGGATCACCGGATGCAGCAGGCGCAGCAACGTGTCCAGGCCGGCGGCCAGCACGGCGGTGGTGTGCGTGAGGCCCTGCCCCAGCTGGGTTTTGGCCAGTTCCACGTACCAGTCGCAGAATTCGTCCCAGGCGAAGTGGTAGAGCGCTTCGCAGGCCCGGCTGAACTCGTAGCTGTCGAATGCCGAATCCACTTCGGCCCGAACCTCTTCCAGTCGGCCCAGGATCCAGCGGTCGGCGTCGGTGAGCTCGTTCAACGGGGGCAGGGGCGCCAGCGCGGCGCCGTTGAGCAGGGCGTACCGGGTCGCGTTGAACAGCTTGGTGCCGAAGTTGCGCGAGGCCCGGACGGCGTCCTCGCCGATGGCCAGGTCACCGCCGGGGCTGGCGCCGCGGGCCAGGGTGAACCGCAGCGCGTCGGCGCCGAACTTGTCCATCCAGTCCAGCGGGTCGATCACGTTGCCCTTGGATTTGCTCATCTTGCGGCCGAATTCGTCGCGGATCAGGCCGTGCAGGAACACGTCGGTGAACGGCACCTGCGGGCCCCGGCCACCTCCGAGGGTGATGGCGTCGTCACCCCCGACGTAGGTGCCGAACATCATCATCCGGGCCACCCAGAAGAACAGGATGTCGTAACCGGTGACCAGGACGCTGGTCGGATAGAACTTCTCCAACTCGGCCGTACGCGACGGCCAGCCCAGCGTGGAGAACGGCCACAGCGCCGAGGAGAACCACGTGTCCAGCACGTCGGGGTCCTGCTCCCAGCCCTCTGGCGGTGTCTCGTCGGGACCGACGCAGATCTGCTCGCCGTCGGGCCCGTACCAGATCGGGATGCGGTGACCCCACCACAGCTGCCGCGAGATGCACCAGTCGTGCATGTCGTCCACCCAGCCGAACCACCGTGGCTCCAGGCTGGCCGGGTGAATCACCGTGTCGCCGTTGCGAACCGCGTCCCCGGCGGCCTTGGCCATCGATTCCACCCGGACCCACCACTGCAGCGACAGTCTGGGTTCGATCGGCTCACCGCTGCGCTCGGAGTGCCCGACGCTGTGCAGGTAGGGTCGCTTCTCCTCGACCACCCGCCCCTGGGCGGCCAGCGCCTCGCGCACCGCCACCCGTGCCTCGAAGCGGTCCATGCCGTCGAATTGCGTTCCGGTGTCGGCGATTCGGCCCTTGGTGTCCATGATCGAGGGCATCGGCAGCTGGTGGCGCATTCCGATCTCGAAGTCGTTCGGGTCGTGCGCGGGCGTGACTTTGACTGCGCCGGTCCCGAATTCGGGATCCACGTGTTCGTCGGCGACGATGATCATCTCGCGTTCGACGAACGGGTGCGCCAACGTGGTCCCAACCAGGTGGCGGTAGCGATCGTCGTCCGGGTGCACCGCAATGGCGGTGTCGCCGAGCATGGTCTCGACGCGGGTGGTCGCGACGACGATGTGCGGTTCGGCGTCGTCGAGCGAGCCGTAGCGGAACGAGACCAGCTCCCCTTCGACGTCCTGGTAGTTGACCTCCAGGTCGGAGATGGCCGTCTGAAGCACCGGTGACCAGTTGACCAGGCGCTCGGCCCGGTAGATCAGCCCGTCGTCGTAGAGCCGTTTGAAGATGGTTCGCACCGCCCGCGACAGGCCCTCGTCCATGGTGAACCGGTCGCGGCTCCAGTCGACGCCGTCACCGAGCCGCCGCATCTGGCCGCCGATGGCGCCGCCCGATTCCCGTTTCCAGTCCCAGACCTTTTCGACGAACAGCTCACGGCCGAAGTCCTCTTTGGTCTTGCCGTCGACGGCCAGCTGCTTTTCCACCACGCTCTGGGTGGCGATGCCGGCGTGGTCCATGCCGGGCTGCCACAGCACCTCATAGCCCTGCATGCGCTTGCGGCGGGTCAGCGCATCCATCATGGTGTGCTCGAGCGCGTGACCCATGTGCAGGCTGCCGGTCACGTTCGGCGGCGGCAGCACGATCGAGTAGGCGGGCTTGGTGCTCTGCGGGTCCGCGGCGAAGTAGCCGGCATCCAGCCACCGTTGGTAGATCGCGTCCTCCATCGCGGCCGGATCCCAGGACTTGGGTAGCTGGTCGTCGGCGGGGCGGGCGCTGGCGGTCACCGGTCAATTCTAGGAACCGCCGCCCGCGCCCCGTGTAACGGCCTGAATCCGCAGGTCAGCGAGCTCAGGCGGGTCTGGTCAGGGAATTGTGACGACTTGACCCGGGTAGATCAGGTCGGGGTTGGGGATGCCGCTGGCGTCCGCGATCACCTGGTACTTGCTTCCGTCGCCGTAGAAGCGCTCGGCGATGGCCCACAGGGTGTCCCCCGACTCGACGGTGTAGGTGCGCGCGGCGGGCTCCGGCGCGGGTTCGGGCGGGGCCTCGGGTGCCGCCTCCCCAACCGGCTCGGCGACTGCCTGGTCGGTGGGCGCCGGCCCGTCCTGGGAGATGCCCTTGTCATCGAGATCCTCGGCGGCGGGCTCGGCCACCGGCTCGGGCGGCGGCGGTGCGTCGGTCTCGGTTTTGGTGGACCAGGCCGGGCCGTCGGCGGCGTAGAGCACCAGATTGCGGTCGTCCTGCAGGACGAGCCTGACCTGCTTTTTGCCCT
>NZ_LZKQ01000081.1 GCF_001668675.1 Mycobacterium asiaticum
CGGCGTGCCTCACCTACTTTGAGCGCGTAGCCGGTGGTAGTGCCTCAGCTATTTTGAGCGCGTAGCGCGGAAGGCTTGCCCGATGTGGAGGGCAAGATCGACATGGCCGCAAGACGGCAAGTAACCAACAAACTGCGAGGTCAGTACCGTAGGGCGTCCAAGGCGGACAAGGGCGAGATTCTGGATCGGGTGGTGGCCACGACCGGGATGGGTCGCTCGACGGCGCGGCGGATGCTGAGTGGCCCGAGGCTGGCGGATCCGGCCGAGCAGGTCGACGGGCGCAGCTTGCGGCCGCGGGGCTTCAGCGACGACGCCAGGGCGCTTTTGGAGCATGTGTGGGCGTTGATGGGCATGCCGTGCGGCAAGTACCTGGTGGTCATGGTCGAACTATGGCTGCCGCTGCTGACCGCCGCCGGTGATCTTGACAAACCGTTCGCCACCGAAGCGGCCTTGGCCGACTTGAAGACAATGAGCGCGGCCACCGTGGACCGCTACCTCAAACCCGCCCGGGATGCGATACGCATCAAGGGCATCTCGACAACGAAACCGTCACCGTTGCTGCGTAATTCGATCTCCATCCGCACCTGCGCCGATGAGGCGCCGAACACCCCTGGGGTGATCGAGGCCGACACCGTCGCGCACTGCGGCCCGAGTTTGGTCGGCGAGTTCGCCCGCACGTTGACGATGACCGATCTGGTGATCGGCTGGACCGAAAACGCCTCGATCCGCAACAACGCCTCCAAGTGGATCCTCGAGGGCATCGAGGAACTGCAGCAGCGCTTCCCATTCCCGATGGCGGTTTCGACTCAGACTGCGGGTCTGAGTTCATCAATCACGAGGTCGCCGACTGGCTGCAGGACCGCGACATCGCCCAGACTCGCTCGCGGCCGTACCAGAAGAACGACCAGGCCCACGTGGAGTCCAAGAACAACCACGTGGTGCGCAAACACGCGTTCTACTGGCGCTACGACACCCCGGCGGAACTGGAGCTACTCAACGAGCTGTGGCCGTTGGTGTCGCTGCGGTTGAACTTCTTCACCCCGACGAAAAAGCCCCGTCGGCTACACCACCACCGCGGGCGGCCGCCGCAAGCGCATCTACGACAGCCCGGCCACCCCGTGGCAGCGCCTACAATCATCAGGTGTTCTTGATACACAACAACTCTCGAATGTGGCCGCCCGAATCGAGGGCATCAACCCGGCCGATCTGACCCGTCAGATCAACACCATCCAAATGCAGCTGCTGGACCTGGCCAAAGCCAAGACCGAGGCCCTGGCCGCCGCCCGCCACCTCGACCTGCAAGCATTACAACCGTCAATCAACCGATTGGCCGAGGCGAAGTAGTGCAAGCCCCCCACGCGCTCACCATGTGTGAGGCACCAGCCACCGCTTCGCGCTCACCTTTACGTGAGGCACCTCG
>NZ_LZKQ01000082.1 GCF_001668675.1 Mycobacterium asiaticum
CCGACCCGGCCGCCCGCGCCACCGCCGCCGGGCGCCCGCCGCAGCCACCGGCGCCGCCGCCGGCTGTGCAGCAGCCGGTCGCGCAACAGCCGGTCGCGCAGCAGCCGCCCGTGCAGCAGCCGCCGCCGGTCGTGCAGCAGCCGCCGCAGACGGTCACCAAACCGGCGCAGGCACCCGCGTACCTGGCGCCGCAGCAGCCCCGCCGGGCACCGACGCGTCAGGCACCCCCGCCTGTGCAGGCGCCGGTGCAGCAGGCCCCGCAACCTGCCGCACCACCGCCCGCCGCGCCGGCACCCGCGGCGCCGGCACCGGCCGGCCCGCCGACGCCGATCATGACGGCGTACCTGCACCTGCCGTTCTTCACCATCCCGATCCCGATCAACCCGCCGCCGCCTCCGGCCCCGCCGCCCGCCCCGTAGGGGGCACGTGGCGGATCTGGTCGCTGAAGCGCAAACTGGCAGTTAACGGTTTTCAGTGGCTAGGAGGTCGCGTGAGCGACAAAGGCGGATTCGGGTTCGACCCCGATGAGTTCGATCGGGTGATCAGAGAGGGAACCGAGGGCCTGCGCGACGCTTTCGAGCGCATCGGCAGGTTCGTCGGCGGCCCAGGCACCAAGACAGGGTGGTCGGCGATCTTCGAGGACCTGTCGCGGCGCGGCCGTCCGGAGCCGGAGACGACCGGCGAGGCCGGTGACGGCGTGTGGGCCATCTACACGGTCGATGACGACGGCGCCGCGCGCGTCGAGCAGGTGTACGCCACCGAGCTCGATGCCCTGCGCGCCAACAAGAACAACACCGACCCCAAGCGCAAGGTCCGGTTCCTGCCATACGGCATCGCCGTCAGCGTCCTCGACGATCCTGCGGAGGACACGGCGTAATCGGCCAATGCGGCCTATTCTCTGCAGATTGTGGCCGCAACCTCCGCCGTGTGCCCTACCTGCGGCTCCGAGCCGCGCGCGGGTGCCCGGTTCTGTGATGCGTGCGGCTCGCCGCTGACGGTCGTCGTCAAACCGGCCGAATACAAGCAGGTGACGGTCCTGTTCGCCGACGTGGTGCGATCCATGGACATCGCGGCGGCACTGGGTGCCGAGCGGCTGCGCGAGGTGATGACCGAGCTGGTGGACCGATCGTCCGCCGTGGTGCAGCGCTATGCGGGCACCGTGGACAAATTCACCGGGGACGGCATCATGGCGCTGTTCGGTGCCCCGGTCGCCCTGGAGGACCACGCATTCCGGGCCTGTCTGGCGGCCATGGACATCCAGCAGGTGGTGCGCGGCCTGGCCGCGGAGGTTCGCGAACGCGACGGCATCGACCTGCGGCTACGGATCGGCCTGAACTCCGGGCAGGTGATCACCGGCGAAGTCGGCGCCACGCACCTCGGCTACACCGCGGTCGGCGCACATGTGGGCATGGCCCAGCGGATGGAGTCGGCGGCGCCACCCGGCGGGGTGATGCTCACCGAGTCCACCGCACGGCTGGTCGAAGACCGGGTGGTGCTCGCCGACCGGGAGATCGTGCACATCAAGGGTGTCGCCACCGGCGTGCCGGCGCGCCAATTGCTGGCCGCCGACCTCGAGTACCGGCGCAAGGTCCGCTACCAGTCCCGCTTGGTTGGACGCGAAACCGAGAAGAACACCATCGACGATCTGTTGGATCGGTCGCTGGGTGGCCAGGGTGCGATCATCACGGTGACGGGGCGACCGGGCGTCGGTAAGACCAGATTGGTCCGCGAGGCGGTCGTGACCGCTGCCGGCCGGGGGTTCGAGGTGTTCACCACACACTGCCAATCCCACACCAAAGACATTCCGTTCCACGCCATCTCACGGTTGCTGCGCGCTGTGTTCAGCGTGCGTGACGTCGGCGCGGAAGCGGCCCGGGCGCGGGTCCACGGCAAGATCCCCGAGGCCAGCGACGACGATCGGGTGCTGCTCGACGACCTGCTCGGTATCCGGGAAGACGGCATCCCGTTGCCCGACATCAGCCCGGACGCCCAACGCCGTCGGCTGGGCGAGCTGATCAAGACGATGGCGGCGCGACGGGTGGAACCGGTCGCCTACGTCGTCGAGGACGCGCACTGGATCGACAGCGTCAGCGAATCGATGCTTGCCGAATTCGCGGTGATGGTACCCAGGATGCGGGCGGTGCTGCTCGTCGCCTACCGGCCTGAGTATTCGGGCGCCCTGTCCAAGCTCCCCGGCTCCTGCGCGTTAGACATTGCGCCGCTGGATGATTCGCAGAGCGCCGCACTGATCAGGGGTCTGCTGGGTGACGATCCTTCGGTCCGACGGTTGGTGGACGTCATCGCCGACCGGGCGGCGGGCATCCCGTTCGCCGCCGAAGAGATTGTTCGGGACCTGGCCGAGCGGGGCGAGCTGGAGGGTGCCCCCGGCGCCTACGTGTGCCGTCGTGAGGTGAGCGACATTCATGTACCCGCCAGTCTGCAAGCGATCATCGGCGCCCGCATCGACCGGCTTCCGGTGACGGCGAAACGGACCCTGAACGCCGCGGCGGTGATCGGTGCGCAGTTCGACTCGGAGCTGCTGCAGAACCTGCTGGATTCGATCGACATCGAGCCGTTGATCGAGGCCTATCTCGTCGAACAGGTCGGATACACCCCGCGGGCGACCTATGCCTTCAGCCACCCGTTGATTCACGCGGTGGCGTACGAATCGCAACTGAAATCCGGGCGCTCCGAGCTGCACCGGCGCGTCGCCGCGGTGATGCAGCGGACCCGCGGTGGATTCACCGGTCAGGAGGCCGCCATCGTCGCCGTCCAGTACGCGGCGGCCGGGGACCTGCAGGACGCGTACGACTGGCACATGCAGGCGGCGACCTGGTACGGCGCGCGCGACATCCGGGCCGCCCGGAAGAGCTGGCAACAGGCGGTCACCGTCGCGGACCAGATTTCCGGTGCCGAGCCGGACGTGCTGGCCATGCGGATCGCGCCGCGAGCGTTGCTGTGCGGCAGCGCTTTTCAGGTCGGCGGTACCCCTTCGGATTCCGGGTTTGCGGAACTGCGTGAGCTCACCACTGAAGCGGGGGACAAGCGATCACTTGCCCTGGGTATGGCCGGCCACCTCACCACGCTGGTCTTCAACTCCCACCATCTCAAGGCCGCCGACATGGCCTCCGAGTTCGCCACGCTGGTCGAGTCGATCGGTGATCCGGCGATGACGGTCGGGTTGTTTTACGCTGCGGCACAAGCCAAGTGGGAAGCCGGCCACGTGACGGAAGCCCTGACCCTGGCCCAGCGGGTCATCGACCTCGCCGACGGTGACCCCACGATGGGCGACTTCATCATCGGATCCCCGCTGGCGTGGGCGCTCACCGTGCGCGGGGCCGCCGGCATGTTCCTGGGGCGCCCGGGCTGGCGCAACGACCTCGAAGAGGGCATCTCGCTGGCGAAGAATGTCGATAAGGCATCCAAACCCTTTGTCCAGCTGTATAAATACCAGGCCGGTCTGCAGAACGGGGCAGTGCTGCTCAGCTCGCATGACGTGGCGCACACCGAGGCGGCGCTGGAAATCGCGCAGAGCTCCGGCAACAACGTGGCACTCACCTATGCCCTGCTGAACCGGGCAATGACATTGCTGCACACCGACGCCGGCCCGGACGGGCTGAACTGTCTCAACGACGCGCGCCAGATGCTGGTGGACCAGCAGCTGACCACGACGCTGCAACGGACGTCGGACATCGAAATGGCGCGCCAGCGCGCCGGATCGGGCGACCTCGACGGCGCGATCGCCCTGGCCGCCTCCGTGCTGAACCAGCAGTTCGACTGCGGTGAAATGATCTTCCGGGGTCCCGCGACGACGGTGCTGGTCGAGGCTCTGCTGTCGCGCGGCGGCAATGCCGATCTCGACGCTGCGCAGCGCGCCGTGGACCGGCTGGCGGGCGTGCCCACCGACCCCGGGTTCGTGCCGTACGAACTCGCCGTGCTACGCCTGGGCGCACTGCTGGCACGGGCGCGCGGCGACGAGGCCGGCTACCGGGAGTCGGTGCGGCGGTTCGGCGTCCGGGCGCGCCGGGCCGGTTTCGAAGGCTGCGCGGCGCAGGCCGAAGCGATGGCCTGAGCCGTCCTAGCCCTTAGTTCTAGCCCTGCTCGACGACGTTGCCGTTGCCGAGCTTGGAGATCTTCGGCGAGCCGGTGTGGTAGGTGACCTTGTTGTTCAGGCCGCTGGCCTCGATCTCGTCGGCCGAATCGACGGTGATGATGTTCTGCAGCCCCGACACCGTGACGTTCGCGCAGTGGCCGGTGAGTACCACCGTGTTGGAGATACCGCTGACAGTGACGCTGACCCCGCCGTCGCAGGCCAGGGTCCTGCTTTCGTTGATGCCCGAGACGATCACCGGCTGGGCCGCGGGGGCGGTGACCGACGGCGACGGCGACGAGCTGGGCACATGGGTCTTGACGGTGGACGGTGCGCGGCCGCTCGGCGTCGGCAACGCCGACGTGGTCTCGGTGGGTGACTCGACCACCAGGTCGCCGTGGGAGAACTGGCGGGCCGCGTAGGCGGCGATGCCGCCGACCAGCAACAGCACGCTGAGCACGCCGACACCGGCCAGAATCCAGAACCAGCGCATCCCCGAAGACGACCGGGGTGTGGCGCCGGGGTAGGGGCTCTCGTAACCGTAGGACGGCGGCGCCAGATTCGGCGACATCGGTGGCGGCGCCATGCCCGAACCCGCCGGCGGCGGCACCGGGCCGGGCGGGGGCGGCGGGTAGCTGTAATTGGCGCCCTGGCCCAATTCGCTCGCCTGCGCCTGGTTGGACAGCGGCTGCTCCAGCTCCCGAATGCGGGCTTCCGGGTCGTCCTCGGGGTTCATGGTGGAATGCTCCCACATGGGTTAGCCGGGCGAATAGGCTCTGCACGTGCCTGAGTTGTCGAATCGCCAGATCCTGTTGCGTCGCCGTCCCTCCGGGCTCGTCCAGCCCGACGACACCGAGCTGGTCACCCGGCCGGCACCCGAACTTGCCGACGGAGAGGCGTTGTTGCGCACCACCTACGTGGGCCTCGATGCCGCCGTGCGGACCTGGCTGGACGATCAGCCCAGCTACCTGCCGCCGGTGCAGCTGGGTGAGGTCATCCGGGCCGCCGGAATCGGCCAGGTGGTCGAATCACGCTGCGACGCCTACGCGGTCGGCGACATCGTCACCACGCTGACCGGTTTCCAGGAGTACGTGATCATCCGCGACGACATCTTCAGCACGCCCATCCCGGGCGAGACCGACCAGTTGGCGATCATGTCGGTGTACGGGCCCACCGGCGCCACCGCCTATTTCGGGATGACCGACATCGGCCGGCCCAAGCCCGGTGAGACCGTGGTGGTCTCGGCGGCGGCCAGCGCGGCGGGGTCGGTGGCCGGCCAGATCGCCAAGGTCGCCGGCGCGCGGGTGGTCGGGATCGCCGGTGGCCCGGAGAAATGCCGGGCGGTGGTCGAGGATT
>NZ_LZKQ01000083.1 GCF_001668675.1 Mycobacterium asiaticum
GGCCGGGCCCCCCCGGGCGCCCCCACCAACCCCCAGCCCCACCCCCCCCCCCGCGGGCCCCCCCCCCCCGGCGCGGCGGCGCGCCCCCGCCCCGCCCTCGGCGGTGGCCACCACGTTGAACCCGTCGTCGGCAAGGTCGCGGGCTACAGCATCGCGCCAGATGGGATGGTCGTCGACCACCATCACCGAGGGACCGGACTGCTCAGTCATGGTTTGGCGCTCCGCCGCGGCACGATCAACTCCCATTCGGTTCCCTCTCCCACGTCGGTGTGCAGTTCCGCGCTGCCACCCAACGACTTCAACCGTCCCACAATCGACTTGGAAATGCCGACGTGTCCCTGGCTGGCGGCTTCCTCGAGCCGGCCGGGGGCGATGCCCACCCCGTCGTCGCGGATGCTGACCGCCACCGAGGAGCCCAGGTCCTCCAGCAACACAAACGCCCGGGCGTCCGGACCCGCATGCGCGCGCACGTTGTCCAGGGCGTTGCCCACCGCGGCGTCCAACTCGCCGGCCAGATCACTGTCCATCGGCACCGGGGTGCCCGGCAGGCTCATCGAGACGCCGTCGCTCTCCCTGCGGCGTAGCAACGCGCGCAGGTCGACGGTCTTGTCTGCGGTGGTGTCGCCCTCCATCTCGGTCGAGGTGACCCAGCTGCGCAAGGCGCGCTCCTGTTCACCGGCGAGCTTGGCGAGTTCTGCTGCGGGACCGCCGATTTCGTGTCCCCGTTTGGAGACCAGCGCGAGTACCTGGATGACACCGTCGTGTACCTGCCTGGACAGCCGCTCGCGTTCTTCAACCGCGGCCGACAGCCTTGCGGCCCGCTGCAACTCGTCGTGGGCGCGCCGCGCGGTGCGGGCCGCCAGCCCGACCGCCAACCCGACGGCCAGCTCGACGATGATGGTCGCATTGCGCCCGAGGTTGACGTTGAAGTAGCCCTTGACCGCCTCGCTGGTGGCCGTCACCGCCAGACCCGTCAGCATGCCGCCGGCCGGGCCGAACTGCAGGGCCGCCGAGATGGTCGCGTTGCTGGCCCACAACGTCGTCGGCCAAGTCTGGTTGTTGTGCGCCCACTGCCCCGATGCCAACACCTCGGTGGACAGCATCAGCAGCACCACCACGACGAGTTCTGCGATCACCCATGCCGGCCGTCGACCGAAACCGCGCAAATAGGCGATCGCGCAGAGCGCGCTCCAGGCGATCAGCACGGCGAACAGCAGCCAGCCCAGCACGGGGTGACGCAGGTCGGAGTTGATCGCGATCTGAAAGCCCAGCGCGTAGAGGCAGCTCAGCAGCCGGAACAGTTGCGCCGCCCGCCAGAGCGGCGCAGTTGGATCGGGGGTGGGGTCGGGGCCGTTGCTCGCCATTACCGGCAGCATAGCTAGCCTTTCAGGCGTGACTGAGCTGGTTGAGCGGGTGCGCGAGGTATTGCCCTCGGTGCGACGCGATCTCGAGGATCTGGTTCGCATCGAGTCGGTGTGGGCCGACCCGGCGCGGCGCGAGGAGGTGCATCGCAGCGCGCAGGCGGTGGTGGACCTGTTGTCTCAGGCGGGTTTTGACGATGTCAGCATCGTCAGTGCGGGTGGTGCGCCGGCGGTCATCGCACGGTATCCGGCGCCCCCGGGAGCGCCAACCGTCCTGTTGTATGCCCACCACGACGTGCAGCCCGAAGGTGACCGCGGTCAGTGGACGACGCCGCCTTTCGAGCCCACCGAACGTGACGGACGCCTGTACGGTCGCGGCACCGCCGACGACAAGGCAGGCATCGCAACACATCTGGCCGCTTTTCGGGCGCACGGTGGAAAGCCACCGGTAGGCGTGACGGTCTTCGTCGAGGGCGAGGAGGAATCCGGTTCGCCGTCGCTGGGCCGGTTGCTGGCCGCTCATCGGGACGCGTTGAGCGCCGACGTGATCGTGATCGCCGACTCGGACAACTGGAGCACCGAGATACCGGCTCTGACAGTCTCGTTGCGAGGGATGGCCGACTGCGTGGTGGAGGTCGCCACTCTCGATCATGGTCTGCATTCGGGTCTGTGGGGCGGGGTGGTGCCCGATGCGCTGAGCGTGTTGGTGCGACTGCTGGCCAGTTTGCACGACGACGACGGCAACGTGGCGGTCGAAGGCCTGCACGAAGGCACCGCCGCGGCGGTGGATTACCCGCCCGAGCGGGTTCGCGCGGACTCTGGGCTGCTGGACGGCGTGCGCGAGATCGGTTCCGGCTCGGTGCCGCAACGGTTGTGGGCAAAACCGGCGATCACGGTGATCGGTATCGACACCACTTCGGTTGCGGCTGCTTCGAATACGCTGATCCCGCGGGCCCGCGCCAAGATCAGCATCCGGGTGGCCCCGGGCGGTGACGCGGTGGCGCATCTGAGGGCGGTCGAGGCGCATCTCAAGCAGCACGCCCCCTGGGGTGCCCGGGTTGAAGTCATCCGCGGCGAGATCGGCCAGCCCTACGCCATCGACGCCAGCGGTCCAATCTATGACGCGGCCCGCGCGGCGTTCCGGCAGGCCTGGGGTGTCGACGCCATCGACATGGGCATGGGCGGGTCGATCCCGTTCATCGCCGAGTTCGCCGAAGCCTTTCCGCAAGCCAAGATTCTGGTGACCGGGGTAGAGGACCCAAACACCCAGGCGCACAGCATCAACGAGAGTCTGCACCTGGGGGTGCTGGAACGCGCCGCGATCACCGAGGCGCTGTTGCTGGCGAATCTGGCTACGAGAGCGTCGGATTGAGGTAGACGTACAGGACCGCGATCTTGTCATCGCGGACGACGATGACGTCGAGGCCCGTGTAGGCCGGCGGCTCACCTTCGGGCCCGATCCCCAGGCGAAGATCCCGCCGTTGTGCAGTGCCTGGGGTTCTCCGCGATGGGTGTAGACGAAGTCCGGGTGGCTGGCCCGCAATGCTCCGGCGAACCCGTCCACGGCGTCGTGGCCCACCAGGACGTCGTCCGGGACGTAAAGCACGGCGTCGTAGGTGTAGAGCTCTTCGACGGCTGCGCGCCGGCGGGCGGGGTCCGCTTCGCCGAAGCGGCCCACGAGCTACGCGGCGCCCACCTGCTTGATGATCTTTTCGATGCTCGAGGCGGTACTCGCGGCCTTGACGTTGTAGTTCGCGGCCGCGATCTTGCCCTTGTCGTCGACCACGAACGTCGACCGGATCACCCCGGTGACCTTCTTGCCGTACATAAGCTTCTCGCCGTAGGCGCCGTACGCGGCGAGCACCTTGCGCTCGGGATCGGACAGCAGGGGGAACGTCAGCCCCTCGGCGTCGCGGAACTTGGCAAGCTTCTCCGGCTTGTCGGGCGAGATCCCGACCACGTCGATCCCGGCGTCGTTGAGTTCGCTCAGATTGTCCCGGAACGCGCAGGCCTGCTTGGTGCAGCCCGGTGTTGAGGCCGCGGGATAGAAGTAGACGACGACATGGCGTCCCTTGTAGCCGGCGAGCGACACCTTGTTGCCGTCGGCGTCGGGCAGGGTGAACGCGGGGGCCTTGTCTCCGGGGGCCAGGCGGGTGGTCTCGCTCAACGCGGGGAGTCCTTTCTGTTCACCGGAGCGTTGGGACCCGCACCGGCTGATCTAGGGTAGTTCGTCAGTGCACCAGCCTGACTTGGAGGACAGACACGTGGCGGACCGCGATCCCGACACCATCAAGCAGGAGATCGACCAAGCCCGCGAGCAGCTGGCGGCGACCGTCGACTCGCTTGCTGAGCGGGCCAATCCTCGCCGCCTGGCCGACGACGTCAAGGCCAAGGTGATCGAGTTCCTCAACAAACCGATCGTCACGGTGTCGTTGACCGGCGTTGGTGTGGCAACCGTCGTCGTGATCGTCTACCGGATCAGGAAGCGCTGACCCCGCCTCAGCGGCGCGCTACAAAACAGCCCGAGACCAGTGCTTTGAGCCGCCGCGAGGGTGATAGCGGCGCCGCCGCCCGCATCACCTTGTTGCCCAGCCCGGGCATCACCATGACCCGGCCCGCCCGCATCGCGGCGTAGCCCGCGGCCGCCACCGGCGCGGGGTCCATGATGAAGCGGTTCAGCCGCGACCAGTCCCCGACGCCGGCGGTCTGCGCGAACTCGGTGCGGGTGGGACCCGCGGCGAGGTGGGTGCAGGTGACTCCCGTTCCGTGTAAGTCGGAGGCCACCGCCTCGGAGAAACTGCGGACATAGGCCTTGCTGGCCGAATAGCCCGCCTCCAGGCCGTGCGGGATCACGTAGGCGGCGATCGAGCTGATGTTGAGGATCGCTCCGCGGCCGGCCATGACCATCCGCGCGGCATACAACGTCGTCAGGTCGGTCAGGGTCACCACATTCAGCTGCACCATCTTGGAGACGGCAACCGGGTCGGACTCCTGGATCTTCAGGCCCAGGATCCCGAAGCCGGCGTTGTTGACCAGGTATTGGATGTCGACGCCGAGTTCGTCGACGCGAGCGACGAGTTCGGCACCCGCGCCCGGCTGCGCCAGGTCCATCGTGATCGGGTGGGCGCGGACATCGTGGCGGGTGCGCAATTCCTCGGCCACCGCGGCAAGCTGGGCGGCGCTGCGCTCGCTGGACACGACGACTACGTCGATACCGTCGGCCGCGAACAGGTTGGCCAGTTCGCGGCCCAGGCCGGTCGAGGCGCCCGTGATCAGCGCGGCCGTCACGCGGGCTGGCCTTTGCGCCGCGGGGAGCCGCTGGTAGTGCCACTAATGATGTGCACCGGGAGATCGTCGCTCCACGGCTGGGTCCTGACCATGTCATCGACCTCGACGTAGCCACGCTCGAATTCGCCGGTCGCCGCGTCGACCAACCGGTACTCCTGCCGCTGCACATGGATGGGTTGCGCGTCGAGGATCACCACCCGCACCTCGCCGGGCTCGAACCCGCACCGCTGCTGCAGCGCCTCGATGAGGCATTCGTTGTGCATATGGCCGTCGCCGAAGTTCCACCCGACCGCCATCGCGCACAGCATCTCGCCTTCGCAGAGGTTGTAATCGTCCTCGTCATAGCCGGCCATCGCCCGATGCGCCAGGGTGAACAGCGCCCGCCCATGGGTGTTCATCCCGCGGAAGGCGTAGGCGAGATGAATCGGGACCAACGTGTCCTCTTTGCTCTTGTACAACCGCTCGAGCTGCAGGTGCTGCATGGGGCCCAGGGCGCGGGCGCCGACGCGGATCTTCTCGTCGGCCGACGGCTTGACGCACCACAGCGTGGTGTCCCAGTTGCCGGCGTAGTACCGCATGCCCGGCAGGAAAGAAATCTTGTGCGGGAACAGGTTTCCCAAGACGACGGTGGTGGCCAGGACCGCGAACAGTACGGCCACCGGCACCGGGTTGGTCACGCTGGAAAGCCCCAGCGGCGCGTGCGCCACGAACAGCCACAGCACGCTGAAGATCATGAACACGTTCCATTCCAGGGGCACTCCCATCGGGAAAGCCAGCAGGATGTTCAGGTGGAACACGATCATCACCAGCGCGGCGATGGTTGTCGGCCAGCCGCCGTGCGAGAAGAGCAGCGCCAGCGGCACCAGCCCTTCGATCGCGGTGGAGAAGTGCGCGATGAAGCCCGACCAGGCGCCGGGGCGCAGGTCGTCCGGGTATCGCTTGAACAGTGACGTCTTGAGAAATCCGGACGGGAGGAACGGGTTGTTCGCCAGCATGGTCGAGATCACGAACGGGAAGTGCCGGGTGAGCTTGGAGGTCGCGGCGCCCAGCCAGATCGCCATGCACACCAATTTCGCCGCCACCACAATGTCGGCTCCCGCGAACAGGAACGCCAGCGCCAGCGGCGCGTACACCTCGCCGCGAGCCGCCAGGAAGATCACCTTGTCGCGCAGGCTCAACACCGCCAGCACCCCGAGGATCGCGACGGTCTGCCATCGCGGCAGCACGCCGATCGCGGTGTGCAGAACCGGGATTGGACCGGAGCCGTCGGACACCAGCGCGACCGCGAGCAACACCACCAGTGCGCCGTAGAGCAGCGCGTCGATGGGGGAGCGATCGGTTCCCCTGGTCAGCGGTACCCGCCCCGGCCAGGGCGGCAGCCGAATCGTGCCGGGTCGCAGCCAGTACAGGATCGACCCCATCGGCGGAAAGTACCGGCCCGCCAGCGGCCCGAAACAGCAGCCGAGCCCTACGACTTCGAACAGCATGGTGAACAGGACGGCCTTCTGGTACACGATCGGTTCGGTCCACCACGCCCCGACACTGGTGAAACCCTCGATGCCCGAGGTGGACCATGCGAACAGCCAGATGCCCAGGATGTAGAGCACGATCTTGACGCCGTACATCACGTGCATCACCAGCGGCGTGCCGAAGCCGTACCGGGCGATGTGGCGCATCATCGGCACCACCCGTTCGGCGCGCGGCAGTTTGCTCCACTCCGCAACGTCGACGACGGGCAGGTTGGGCTGGATGAACCCCATTGCAGCTCCTTCGACAACGGTGTGCCTCCTGCAAATTACCTGGGGTTATGCCGCCGCGATAGGTCTGTGTCGCTCAGTGGGAAAGGACCGGCCGGCGCCGGAGTCGCGGTTGCGATCAACACGATCCCATTTGCTCGGTCGGTGACTCGATGGTGGCCTGAACAGGGCCGTGTCGCCGGTTTGGCACCGCGGTGGTGCTATCCGAAGCCGTTGCCCGACATGCTATTCCACCTCAGTTGACCGATGATCGAGTCGAATCACCGAATACGTCCCGGACCCGGCGCGGCCTATCGCTGTTGCCGCGCCGGTCCTTCGGTGTGCGCAGGCATGCTGATCGAATGGTGGGACGCAATCCTTTGTGAGAGGAACGAACGTGGGAGCTGCCACTGTACGAATCGTTGGCGGCCACAAGCGCTTTGATGCCGACAGCCACGCGCTGGCCGACATCGACCTGACCATCGAGGATGACGATTTCCTGGCGATTCTGGGGCGCAGCGGCAGCGGCAAGTCCACCTTGTTGCGGGTGATCGCGGGCCTGGAGGAACTGACGTCGGGAACCGTCGAATGGTCCAGCGCCAACGGTGTGGCGCGGCCGCACACGGGCGTGGTCTTCCAGCAGCCGCTGCTGTTCCCGTGGCTCACCGCCGGGGAGAACGTGACCATCGCCGGTCGATTCGCGGCCCACAAAGGATCATTTAAGCGCGAATACGCCGAAGAACTGCTGCGGCGATTCGACCTGGAACGGGTGGCGGACCGCTATCCCGATCAACTGTCCGGGGGCCAGGCGCAGCGTGTTGCGATCATCCGTGCGGTCGCCACCCGGCCGCGCCTGCTGCTGCTCGACGAGCCCTTCAGTGCGCTGGACCCGGCCATTCGTGGCGACCTGCAGCGGTGGCTGGCCAACCTCGCCGCGGAGCTCGGCGTCACGGTGGTGCTGGTCACCCACGATGTGGATGAGGCGTTGTTGCTGGCCAGCCGTGTGGTGCTGCTGGGTCCCGACGGCAGGATCCGGCGGGAGTGGCGACCGGGCGACGAACAGCTCAAGCAGGAGATCCTGGACCATTACCGCCTGGTGGGGCAGTGACGGGCGCGGTGGTTTCGCGGCGGACCTTACTGACCGGAGCGACCGCGCTGGCCGCGGCGGGCGGGCTGGCGGGTCTGGCTGACCTGGCTCATGCGGCGAGCATCGACCGGACCAACACCAGCGGCCAACTTCGCATCGGGTATCTGCCGATCACCGATGCGGCGCCGCTGCTGATCGCGCACGCGGCCGGTCTCTATGAGCACGGCGTGGTGAGTTCGGCCAAGCCGGTGCTGTTCCGCAGTTGGGCGTCGCTGGCTGAAGCGTTCGTCACGCGGCAGGTGGACGCGGTGCACATGCTGATGCCGACCGCGATCCAGCTGCGGTTCCTGCTGCGCAGTCCCGTTCGGGTGCTCAGCTGGAACCACACCAACGGGTCGGCGCTCACCGTGGCGCCCAACATCACCGATCTCGGGCAGCTGGCCGGAACCCAGGTGGCGATCCCGTTCTGGTGGTCGATCCACAACATCATCCTTCAGGACCTGCTGCGCGCGCACGGCCTGGTGCCGGTGGTGCGTCGCAGCGCGTCGCGCAGCGCCCGGACGGTCGAGTTGATCGTGATGAGTCCCTCGGACATGGTGCCCGCGTTGGCCAACCGCTCGATCAGCGGCTACGTCGTGGCCGACCCGTTCAACGCCATGGCGCAGGTGCGCAAGATCGGCAGGATCCACACGTTCCTCGGCGACGTGTGGCGAGACCATGCCTGCTGTGTGGTGCTCGCGCATGAAGACCTCATCGAGCACCGGCCGCAGGCTGCCGCCTCGCTGGTGAACTCGATTGTCGTTGCGCAGCAACGCATCAACTCCGACCGGGCGGCGGCGGCGACGGTGTTGTCGAAGGGCGCCTACCTTCCGCAACCGCAACCTGCCATCAAGACCGCGCTGACCTACCGTGCGCAGGACTACCGATTCCTGCACCCCGATTGGCAGCCGCAGCGGTTGGGCTACCAGCCGTTCCCGTTCCCCAGCTTCACCCGCCGGCTGGTGGAGGCCATGCACGACACCGTGGTCGACGGCGACCGTAAGTTCCTGGAACGGCTGGATCCGGCAACGGTGCATGCCGAGCTGGTCAACGACACCTTCGTGCGGGCCGCCCTGACGGCCTACGGCGGTCCCGAAACCTTCGGCATCCCATCCGATTTGACCCGAACCGAACAGGTGCAACCGCGATGACTCTCGAGCAGACCGTCCCCGACACCTCGGCACCGCCGGCGCCGACAGCGCGATGGTCGCTGCTGCAGCGCTGGTGGCCGCCGGCCGTGGCCATCGCTGCGGCGATCGCGGCGTGGTGGCTGGCCACCGCGGTCCTGGCGCCCTCGCAGTCCCTGTTGCGCGAGACGACGCCGGTGAAGGTCGCCAAAGCCCTGGTCGATCTGTACAACCGCGGTGTGTTGTTGCCCGATACCGGTGTCAGCCTGTGGCGGTTGCTGGTGGGTCTGCTGGTCGGCGCCGTCATCGGGATTCCCGCCGGCTTGCTGATCGGGCTCAACGACACCGCCGATCGTGCGACCCGGCCGGTGGTGCAGTTCCTGCGGATGATCTCGCCGCTGTCCTGGGCGCCGATTTCGGTGGCGCTGTTCGGGATCGGGAACGAACCGGTCATCTTCCTGATCGCCGCCGCATCGGTATGGCCGATCCTGATCAACACCGCGGCCGGCGTGCACGCCATCGACCCGGGCTATCTGCAGGTGGCGAAATCGTTCGGGGCGACTCGCTTTGAGCAGCTCACCGTGGTCGTGCTGCCCGCGATTCGCGGGCATTTGCAGACCGGTCTGCGAGTAGCCCTGGGTATTGCCTGGGTGGTGCTGGTGCCGGCTGAAATGCTGGGCGTGCGTTCGGGTTTGGGCTATCAGATCCTCAACGCCCGCGACCAGTTGGCCTACGGCCAGGTGGTTGCAGTGATCGTGGTGATCGGTGTGATCGGGTACGCGCTTGACCTGGCGGCGCGGCGGGCGTTGTCAGGCTCACGCCCGGCGTAGCGCCGCCGCAGTATCGCGAGCCGAACGTCACTGCGAAATACCGCACCGGAAATCACAGCCAGGTTCGGCTCGCGGTGCGTCAGGCCGCGGCCCTGGGCCAGGCCAGCGGGTTGAGCTCGCGGAACGGGTCCCCGGCGCGGACGGCAAGAAGTTCGGCCAGGATCGCCTCGAGTGACTGCTTCGTGCTTTCCCTGACCGAGGCCACCCAATCCTCCGTCGACACTCCGTCGGGATTTGTGGTGACGATCGGTGTACCGAACTCGAGATACATCCGCTGGGGTCGCGGAATGAAGGTGGGCCCGACACCCCGCAGCAACGGCATCGCCATGTCGGCATCACCGCCGAGCCTGGCGCTGACCGTCCGGCTGAGCCGTCCCAGCGCGCTGTCGCGGGTGACCAAGCTCTTGTACACGTCGTCGCCGCCGACCAGGCCGACCGGGACGATCGGGTAGTCGTTCTCCACAGCGATGCGGGCGAAGCCGGAGCGGCCACGCCAATTGAGCTGGTATTCCTCACCTTTGAACTTGGCGATCTCACGGCCTCCGCCGGGAAACACCAAGATTGTTTCGTTGTGCCGCATCAACTCCCGGGCGGTCTCCGGATCGCCGACCACGCCGCCGTAAGCCGTCATCAGGTCGTGTCCGAACCCGGGCTGCCGGGCGAACCGGCGATCCGCCAGCGGCCGAACCCGTCGGCCGATGGCGCGGCGCACGAAGTGCGGTACCAGTAGCACTTCGCCGCCGACGAACTGAGTGTGGTTGCCCACCAACAGAAATCGACCATCCGCCGGCAGCGTGTCCAAACCGCGCAGGTAGGGCCGGTAGACGTCGATCAACGGGGCGATGCCGTCCTGGACGCGGTCGAGCACACCACGCAGCCGCTGTACACGGGTTGGATGGTTCATCACGGCGTCGACATCAATGGGAAGGTTCTCGACATCTTTCATACGGGGCGGTGGAAAAGGGGGAGCCATGCAGACCAGCATACCAAACGAACTAGTTCGTATGGGTATGATCTTCTGGTGCGATCCACAACGGAACTTCGCGACACGATCCTGAGTGCCGCGCGCTCCGAATTCGCGCAGTACGGGCTCGCCGGGGCTCGGATCGACCGCATCGCTCGCACCGCGAACGCCAGCAAAGAGCGGCTCTACGCGCATTTCGGCACCAAGGAGACGTTGTTCCGGAGCGTGGTCGCCGCCGACGGCGAGGAATTCTTCGCCGCCGTGACGCTGCGGCCCGATGCGGTAGCCGAATTCGTCGGCGAGATCTACGATCTGGCCCGTCAACGGCCCGAGCATCTGCGGATGATCACCTGGGCCAACCTGGAAGGGCTGGCCCTCGACCCGCCCCCGGCCGACGAATGGGACTCCATGCCCGCCCGGCACATTCGTGCCGTCGAAGCGGCTCAAGCCGCCGGCTACGTTGACCCGTCCTGGCGGCCGATGGACCTGCTGGTGCTGTTGGTCGGCGTCGGGCTGGCCTGGGCGCAGTCACCCCACCCGGACGCGCGGACGTCCGATCCGGAGGTGGTTGCGGCACGGCGGGCCGATGTAGTCGAGGCCGCTCGTCGCATTGTGTCCCCGCCGGGACCGCGAGCCTGATATCCGGCTCCCGAAGGAAAGAAAGTGCGCCGTCAGGGTTTCGAACCCCGGACCCGCTGATTAAGAGTCAGCTGCTCTACCAACTGAGCTAACGGCGCGTGCTCGGCCAGAGACCGGCTATCGACAATAACAGGCATTGCGGCACGGAGGGAAATCCCTTCCCGTGACCTGCACCACCCCGCTGGACATAACCGATATCATTCATCCGCATTGCCACGGGCGGTGGTGCTCAGGCACTACAATGCAGGAAACAATCCAGGTCAGCGGTGACCGAGCAAAGAGAACAATGTGGAAGGTCACTTGATGGCGCCTTTGCGCAGACGTCGATCTTGGCTGGCTGTGGCCATGGTCCTGGTTGCTGTGTGCAGTGTTGCCTGTAGCAGCGGGGGTGGCACGCCGGTTGCTGCCAAGGTGATCGAAAACAAGGGCACACCGTTTGCCGATCTGCTCGTCCCCAAGCTCAGCGCGTCGGTCAGCGACGGTGCGGTCGGGGTCACCGTGGACGCTCCGGTGACGGTGACGGTCGCCGACGGTGTGCTGGCCTCGGTAACCATGGTCAACGACAACGGCCGCCAGATCGCCGGGCAGCTCAGCCCGGACGGCTTGCACTGGCAGACCACCGAGCAGCTCGGCTACAACCGGCGCTACACGCTGAGCGCCAAGGCGACGGGGCTGGGCGGCGCGGCGACCCGGCAGATGACGTTCCAGACCAGCTCACCGGCGCACCTGACGATGCCCTACGTCGTGCCGAGCGACGGCGAGGTGGTCGGCGTCGGGCAACCGGTCGCGATCCGCTTCGACGAGAACATCGCCGACCGCGTAGCCGCCGAGAAGGCCATCAAGATCACCACCAACCCGCCCGTCGAAGGCGCCTTCTACTGGCTGAACCGGCGCGAAGTGCGCTGGCGCCCAGAGCATTACTGGAAGCCCGGGACCACCGTCGACGTGGCGGTCAACACCTACGGGGTCGATCTCGGTGAAGGGATGTTCGGCGAGGACAACGTCAACCTGCACTTCACCATCGGTGACGAGATGATCGCGACCGTGGATGACAACACCAAGATCATCACGGTGCGGATCAACGGCGAGGTCGTCAAGACCATGCCGACATCGATGGGCAAGGACAGCACGCCGACGAACAACGGCGTCTACATCGTCGGCGGGCGGTTCAAGCACATCATCATGGACTCCTCGACGTACGGTGTGCCGGTCAACTCGCCGAACGGCTATCGCACCGACGTCGACTGGGCGACGCAGATCTCCTACAGCGGCATCTTCGTGCACTCGGCGCCCTGGTCGGTGGGCGCTCAGGGGCACTCCAACACCAGCCACGGCTGCCTGAACGTGAGCCCGAGCAACGCCGTGTGGTTCTACGACCACAGCAAGCGCGGTGACGTCGTGGAGATCGTCAACACGGTGGGCAGCATCCTGCCCGGCACCGACGGCCTCGGCGACTGGAACATCCCCTGGGATCAGTGGCGCGCGGGTAACGCCAACTCGTCCTAGACCCGCAGCACCGAACCCAGCGCCAACAGCGGGATGTGTGCCTCGACCGTGCCGCCGTCCATGAACCACTGCGGAAGGCCCGGTGAGAAGTCGACCGGCTCGTCATGTCCGACCGGATAGTCGGGCATGTAGAGGATCAGCTCATCAGGGGTCAACGCCCAGGCCCGGTAGGCCCCGGAATACACCTTGTCGGGCGTCCACCGGTCCACGACGAACGGGTATGTCCCCGGATCGTGCGGGGGAGCGGCCTGGTTCAGTGCCGCTTCGATGAACGGCTGTGCCGGTGGGGGGATGGCAGTCAGCGGGTTGCCATTGGTCAGGTCGGCCAATTGCACCCGCCGGCCCCCGGCCATGTCGAACGTGAAGGTGCGGTAGGCGTTGTTCGGTTTGGGCCCGTCGGCGTGATAGTCCTCGTGAAAGACCGCGCTCAGTAGGTTGCCGTGCTGAAAGATCTGGTAGTTCTCTTCGCCGTAGCTGTCAGCGGCCATGAGCGCGTTGGCGTTTCGCCAATTGCCCACCAGGGTGCGTAGGTAATCGCGGATCACCGGACCCGCGGTCGGGTTGTCGACGAGATCGACGGGCACGGCGACTTTGATGTCGCGCACCGCATTGCGTTGAGAGGTCACCGCGGTGTGACAGTACTGACCGTCCCAGCCGCCGCCGAGTTCCCCGCAGAACGACTCGGCCGAGGCGTGGGCGGTGCCCACACCTGCGGCTGCGGTGATTGTGGCTGCGGCAGTGAGCAATCCGGTTGCCAGAAGTCTGCTGATCATGGCCTGCCCCTCACAGCAGCTGGACTTTGCTGGCCCGCCAGCGTCCGTCCACTTTCTCCATCGTCATCTTGATCCTGCTGCGATCGATGCGCGGATCCGGCACGGCCATGTTTGTCACCGTCTGGTCGATGAAGACCAGCACCACAACCTTGTTCGTGGTCTCGGAGGCGATGGCGGAATCGACTATCACGCCGTGTGCGGTGGCCTTGTTGTCGATCAACAGCTGCCGCAGTTGCACGCTGGACTGGGTGTACATGTCCTTGAACTCCCCGGTGGCGCCGTCAAGCACTTGCCGGAAGTTCTCGTCGACGTTGTTGGAGTCGATGCTGGTCAGGATCTGCGCGTATTTGACCGCCGCTTGCTGTGCCTGCTCGCCGGCCACCTGTATCTGATGCTGTTGCCACAACTTCCAGCTGAGGAAGCCCGAAAGCGCAAGCGAGGCAACGAGTAACAGCGGGAGCACGCTGCGACGAAGGTATCGGCCCCAGGGCCGTCCGGACCGCTTGGCCTTCGGCTTGTCGCGCTTGCCCAGCAGCGGTCCCTCGTCCTCGTCGTCTTCGTCGTCCTCCGCTACTTGGTCGGCCTCGGTGACTTCGGCATCATCGGCCGCCTCCGTGGCTTCGATGTTGAAGTCGTCGGCGCTGACGGCGTCTTCGACTGTGGCACCGGCCTCTTCGGTGTCGAGGTCTTGCTCGGTGGTAGCGACCACAATCATCTCCTTGGGCGAGTCGGACTAGTGCGGTGGTTCGATGGGTAGCTGCGGGCCGCCGTATGGCGTGGGAACTGTGAAGCGGCCCTGCGGTGTCGGGTCGGTGCGTCGGCCCAGGTCGGCGCCCGGGGGTGGGCCCGCGGTGTCGTCGCCGGCGGGTCGTGGCGCGTTCTTGGCCGAGCGGATTCCCACCCCGGGGTCGTCGTCGCGGCAGTACGTGTACATGAAGGGCTCGTAATAGTCCGCGGCCGAGGGTGGGTGCGAGGGTGTCCCATAGTCGCATGCGTAGCGTGGATAGAGTTCGGCTGTCGCCCACACACCGTGGTCGTGGAAGGCGCTGGCGACGGCGTCCAGCACCGACCCGCGGTAATTGGGGAAAAGCGCGTTGAGCGCCGGCACCCGTAGGTAGAGCAGCTGCGAGGCGGTGGCCAGGCTGCCCAGCAGCTGCACCATGGTCTCGGAATTATCGGCGAACAGGTTGTCGATGGCCGAAAGCGATTGCGGCGTCTGGGCCGTCAGCCGGCGGTAACCCGCCTGCATCCGGGCCACCCCGGCCAGAGTGCGGTTCAGGTCGGTGGTGGTAGCGGCCAGCCCGGCGTTCTTGTCGGCCGCAAGCGTCAGTACGACGCGGCTGGTCCGCAGGATGCTGGTGGTTTCGGGCAGCACCGAATCGAGGGTCGAGAGCAACATGGTTCCGCCATCCACGATGGCGGCCAATTTGTTCGGGCCTTCCTTGCTCAGGCTCAGCTCTTTCTTGATCAGCTCGATCTTGTGCGGATCGACTTGAGCCAGCAGCCCATCGGCGTCACCGAGCAGTTGGGCCAGGCTGACCGGAACCCCGGTGTGGTCGAGTCCGATAAAGCTGCCGTCGTGTAGGTAAGGCCCGGCGTCGGATTCCGCTTCGAAGTTGATGTACTGCTCACCGGCCGGCGACAGCGCCGATACGCGCGCCACGCTGTTCGCCGGGATCCGCACCTTCGTCGAGATACTTGCGACGGCGTTCACGCCCCGATCGGTGATCTGCAGCGACTCGACGCGTCCGATCCGGACCCCACGCAGGGCGACGTCCTGGTTTGGGAGCAACCCACCGGATTCGGTCAGTTGCACCGTCACTCGGTAGGACGTGGCGAACGGCGCCACCCGCAGCGCGCCGATCAGCAAATAGGTGGTGGCGACCACCAAGGTGAGCACGAGCCCGGCCACCGACAGCCACACCTGGCGTCGATGCGCGGCCCGCACCGTGCGGACAACATGTGCGGCAAGCGAATTGATCACGGCGGTGGTCCCGGTGGCGGCGGCCCGGGGGCGATGAGGATGCCACCGGGGACGTTCGGGTCCGGGATCACCGGGACCTGAGGCGAGTTGGGTCCGCGGCCGACGATGCGTTCCTGCAGACGCCACAACGTGTACTTGAGCGAGCCGATCATCTCGTTCCAGGTGAATCTGGTCGGTCCGTGCAGTCCACGGTCACCGGGAAACCCGATGTCCGGGATCGAGCCCAGCACCAGCTGGTCGACGCCCACATGCACGGAAATGGCATTGCCGGACGTCGATTTGATCAGTGCGGGCATCATCCGGTTGAGCGGGAGCCAACTGGTCTCGGGGCTTATCGCCACGTCGTTGGCAGCACCGGCCAGGGTGTTCAGGTCGCGGATGACACTTCTGCCGCTGGTGTCGGTCCCATTGAGCGACGGGAACCGGGAGAGCACCCGGCTGGTATCGCCGACTTGGATGAGCAGGTTCGATAGTTCGTTGGTGTTGTCGGACAGCGCGGCCATCGCCGGGCTGGCGGCCGCCATCAGGTCGCTCAAGGTCTGATTCTTGGCGTCGAGTTCCCCACTGAGACGCGATAATTCGGTTAATGCGTTGGAGATTTGTCCGGACCGGGCATCCATGGTGCCGAGCAACTGATTGGATTTGCGGATCAGGTCGCCGAAGGCGTGGCCCTGGTCGCCGGTGGCTTTGCCGAATCCGTTGATGATGTTGGTGAAGTTGCGGACCGCCCCGCCGTTGACCAGGATCGCCGCCGAGCTCAGCACCGACTCCACGGTGGCGGCCGCGGCCGTCGATTCCAAATCGATGGTGTCACCGTTCTTCAGCAGTGGTGTGCTGGGCGAGGTTTCGGCCGGCGGCCGCAATGACACGAACACGTCACCGAGCGGTGTCGCGGTGCGTAGTTCGGCGGTACTTCCTCGGGGCAGCAGGACCCCGTTCCGGATGCGCAGGGTGGTGATGGCGGTGTAGTTGCGCGCGACCATCGACTCCACCTGACCGACGTCAGCACCGGCCAGTTTCACTTTGGCGTTCATCGGCAAGTTGAGGGCATTAGAGAAAATGGCGGTCAGCATGTAGCCACCCGAGCCCAGGCCGGGCGCCGGAAGGGGCAGGCTGGCAAGGCCGTTCGTGGCGCAGCCCGAACTGAGCACCGCGGCGGCCGCGACCGCGGCTGCGGCCTTGCCGCGGACCCGCATTCGCTTCGCGGTCATTTCTGCCCCATCGCTGCCAAGCCGTCCAGCACGTAGGTCAAGCCGAAGTCCGGCCCGAAATCCTGCACCGTTCCGGTGCTGCACCCCAGCTGCCGCAGCCCCATCAGGTTGCAGACCTCTTTGGTGAGCTGGCTGTCGAAAATCATGCGGTCCGTGAGGAAGTGGGCGCGGACCGCGCCGTTTTCGCGGTCGACCATGTTGTAGGCGTTGTCGGCCAGCAGGGGCGCAAGATCGAGGGTTTCGGCCAAATCGCGGCGGTGGTCGACCAGAGTCTTGGCCACCGTATTGCCGTTCAGCAGGGCTTGCCGGATGACGTCGCGGTTGGCGTCGAGGAGGTCGCCGGCGCGCTGGACCAACTGGTCGAGTTTCCGGCCGGTGCTGCCGCCGCCGATCTCCTCGTCCGCCAGGATCTGACTGACCTGGTGGATGGTGGAGGCGAATTCGCGCAGTTTGCCGTCGTTGTCGGCGGCGGCCGCGAACAGCGAGCTCATGTTCTTGATGATCGTGGTGATCTGGGCGCGGGTCTGGGCGCCGCCGTCGCTGCTCAATCGCAGCGCTCGGGACAGTTCGTCGAGCGCTCCCTTGATCTTGGTGCCGTTGCCGTTGACCACCTCGGTGCCGCCGTTGAGCACGTCGGCGATCGGTCCGGCACCATGCCCGTCGCCCTCAAGTGACTTGGTCACCCGGTCCAAAACGGCCAGAACACGGCTGAATTCGACCGGAGTCTTGGTCCGGGTCAGGCCGATGGTGTCGTGATTCGCCAATGTCGGGCCACCCCGGTAGGGCGGGGTGAGTTCGATCTGGCGGTCGGTGAGAATCGACGTCGACACGGTGACCGCTTGCACATCCGCCGGGACCTGGACATCGCGGTCGACGGTGAACTGGACCTCGACATAGCCGCCCTTGGGACTGATGTGGATGACCTTGCCGACGGGCATGCCTAGGACCGCCACCACGTTGCCCTCGTATAGCCCTGAGGCACTGTCGAATTGCGCTGTGATGGTGATCGGGTCTTTTCGGCCGGCAAGATACCACCAGCCGACCCCGACCGCGGCGACCACCGAGGCCACGATCGCGACGACGGCAATGACCCGGGCTTTCATTTGCAGTCCTTGTAGTAGGGGATCATCCCGAACTGCTGAGCCCGCCCGCTGATTGCGCACATCCACGAGTCGATGAGCAGGGAGCTCGGCAGGTTGAAGCTGACCGCGTTCGCGTCACCGGTCAGGTTGGTCGCCTCCCGCGCGAAGATCGGAGTGGCCTGCAACACGTTGCCCACCAGATCGTCGTGTTTGGCCACCATGTCGGTGAACTCGCGCATGTCCTTGAGAAGCGTGTCGACGCCGGCGCGGTCGTTGACCACGATCTGATTCATGTCGTCCACCAAGCTGGTCAAGGACTGCATCATCGCGTGGAAAACAGCGCGGCGCGCGGCGAATTCACCGAGTAGCTGCTGCGCCTGATTGACCATACTGCCGATGTTGGCCTGCTGGCGGCGCAACGTATTGGTGACCTGCTCGGTGCTCCTGAGCAGCTGACCGAGTTGGTCGCGGCGTTGGGCGATGATCGACGACAGTGAGTCGATGTTCGCCATCGCCTGCGGCACGACCGGAGGCAGTTTCTCGAGCTGCTTGCCCAGCACGGCCAGTGATTGGGCGAACCTGTCCGAGTCGACCTGCTCGAAAGTGGTTGTGGCGTCGTGCAAAGCGGCCTGCAGGTCATAGGGGACCTCGGTGTGGGACAGGTCGAAGGTGTTGTTGGCCAGGGAGCCAGAACCGTTCGGCTCCAGAGCTAGGTAGCGCGAGCCCAGGATGGTGGTGACCTTGATCGAGGCCTTGGAATCCCTACCCAGCGTCACGTCGTTGCGGATCTTCAGCCCGGCCTCGACATGGTCGCCGGCCAGCCTCATGCTCGTCACTTCGCCGACCGGTATGCCCGCCACGGTGATCGGGTTCCCCGGCCGCAGCGAGGCCGCCTGCAGGAACTCGGCGGTGTAGTGCCGGTATCCGGCACCGAGCGCGTGGATCAACAGCATGGCCCCGATCAGCACCGCGACCACCGCGCAGGCACTGAACCCCAGCCATGTCTTGTTGTAGCTCTCCAGCGGCCGCTTCTTGCGCCGCTGCCATCGGGACGTATCGGCCATGCCGTCAACTACCTCCCACGTTCCTGCATCGGGGAGTATGCATCGCTTTGTTGCCCGGCGTCGCGGCGTTGACGATGATCGGCACCACGTCGTTGAGCCCGGGGAAGAAACCAAAAATGTTCACGTCGCACGCGTAGGCGTTGCCGTACGCGCCCTGATTGCCAACGCGGATCAGGCCTTTCAGCACCAGCGGAACGTTGTCGCCGAAAAACGCCACCTGCGGTTCGACGTCGAGCAGGTGCCGGGTGACACCGGGCCGGCGATCGATGAACTCGCGAATCGCCGGGTAGTCCTCCCGTGCGGCTTTGGCCAGGTGGGTCATCATCCGGGACATCGTGCCGACCGAGGACACCAGCTCCGGGCGCCGCTGGTTGAGGGCGGCGACCACATCGCGGGTCTGGGTGAGGACGCCGTCGAGATCGTCGTTCTGCGCGGCGAGATTGACGACCACCTTGTTCAGGTTGGTGATCACATCGCCCAGCGCCTGATCCCGTCCCGCGAAAGTCTCGGTGAGCGTGGATGTCTGGCTGACCAGGGTGGCCAGCGACGAGGTGTCACCCTGCAGCGATTCGAGGACGCCTTTGGTGAGATTGTCGGCGTCGCGGGGATTGAGCAAGCTGAACAGCGGTTCGTAGCCGTTGAGCAGGGCGGTGACGTCGAAGGAGGGCTCGGTGCGTTCCAGGGGAATGGTGCTGCCGGGCGGGAGTTGGGCGCTGCTGCCCTCATGCCCCAGCGACAGACCGAGGTATCGTTGGCCGACGATGTTCTGGTAGGTCACCGACGCGACGGTGTTGCCGAAGACGCGCTGTTCCTGTTGCAGGACGAACGACACTTTCGCGAATCGTCCGTCCAGTTCGACCTTTTCGACGCGACCGACCCGTACCCCGGCGACTCGGACGTCGTCACCCTCCCGAAGCCCGTAGACGTCGGTGAACATCGCCGTGTAGGGCGAAGTCTTCCCGCCCACG
>NZ_LZKQ01000084.1 GCF_001668675.1 Mycobacterium asiaticum
CTGGCTGACCGCGGAATACGCGATGCTGCCGTCTGCGACCCACACTCGTTCCGACCGCGAATCGGTGAAGGGCCGGCGGGGTCGGCGGTGCTGGGGCGGATGGCGGTGACGGCGGCTTCGGTGGCACCGGCGGGAGCGACGAAAGCGGTACCGGCAACGGCGGTAACGGCGGTGCCGGCGGCAATGCCGGAATCGGAGGCAGCGGCGGTGCCGGTGGCCGCGGCGGTGACTCCGCTGCTGGTGTCGCTGGCGATGGTGCCGACGGCGGCCACGGAGGCGCGAGCGGGTTCAGCGGCCAAGGCGGGTCGGGTGGCACGGGTGGCGCTGTGGCGGGTAGCGACGGCGCCAGAGGGGCCAATGGTGTGTCGGCGGCCGGGGGCGCTGGGGGTGTCGGCGGCGACGGCGGAGATGGCGGGACGATCGGTAACGGTGGCAACGGCGGTGCCGGCGGGGCCGGCGGTAACTCAGCTGGTGGCGCCGCTGGAGGTGGCGGCAACGGCGGCGTGGGCGGTGCGATCTCCGGTGACGGCGGTAGAGGTGGGGCCGGTGGCAACTCATCCGGTGCCGCCGGCGTTGGCGGCGCCGGCGGGCTCGGAGGCGACGCCAGGGTCGGCAACGGCGGTGCAGGTGGGGCCGGCGGTTACTCATCTGGTGGCGTCGGCGGCGTCGGCGGCGATGGCGGCGGTGGCGGTGCGAGCTCCGGTGACGGCGGTGACGGTGGCGCTGGCGGTGATGGCGTCGGCGGTGGTGGCGCCGGCGGGTGGGGAGGTGACGCCGGGTCGGTCGGTAACGGCGGCAATGGCGGCGCGGGCGGCAATGGCTCGGCCGGCGGTGCTGCCGGCGGTGTCGGCGGCGGCGGCGGCAACGCAGGCTCTATTGGCAACGGTGGGAACGGGGGCGCAGGTGGAAACGGAGCTATCGGTACCAGCGGCGCGCAAGGCCCCGCCGGGGAGCCCGGCGGCCCTGGTGGCGTCGGCGGGGTAGGTGGTGCCGGGGGGGCCGGTGGCGCCGGTGGCTTGGGCGGTTCGTTCTCTGGTAACGGCGGCGACGGTGGAGCCGGTGGAGCTGGCGGCGGCGGGGGTGTCGGCGGTGTTGGCGGTGTCGGCGTCGATAGCTATTTCTTCGATAGCGGTGGCGACGGCGGTGTCGGCGGGACCGGTGGCAAAGGCGGTGTCGGCGGTGTCGGCGGCGCTGGGGGCGCGGCCTTCGGGTCAGGTAACGGCGGCGTCGGCGGTCGTGGCGGGGCGGCGGGGGATGGCGGTGCCGGCGGTGCCGGCGGTAACGGCGGTCACGCCTACCTCACCGGCAGCGGCGGTACTGCGGGCGACGGTGGCACCGGCGGGATGGGCGGCACCGGCGGCGTCGGCGGAGTCGGCGGTGCGGCCCTCGATGGCACCGGCGGTGCCGGCGGCGACGGCGGCACCGCGGGCGAAGCCGGTGTGGGTGGCCACGGCGGTGACGGTGGAGCCTCATTCGGTGCACCCGGTGGTGACGGCGGTGTCGGCGGTACTGGCGGCGTCGGCGGTACCGGCGGCCAAGGCGGGCGCGGCGGCGACTCCGCCTTCGGCCTCGCCGGGGACGGCGGCACCGGCGCCGACGGCACCGCAGGTGGCAATGGCGGCGTCGGCGGCGTGAGCGGCAACCACAACCCGGTACAAGCCGCTGCGGGTATTGAGGGTGCCGGGGGTGTCGGCGGTGCCGGCGGCAACGGGGGCGACGGCGCCGAATGGCCCGGCCCGTCCGGTCACGGCGGCAACGGGGGCGCTGGCGGTGACGGTGCCGGCGGTGGCACCGGCGGTGCCGGCGGTAACGGTGGTGTGGTCGGCAACGGCGGCGATGGCGGGGCCGGCGGTAACGGCCAGACCGGTAGGTCCGGCTCGACAGGTACCACCGGAGCTGACGGGGACCCCGGCGGCCCCGGTGGGGGCGGCTACAACGGCTATGCCGGCGGCAATGGCGGTGCTGGCGGCGACGGCGGTTCGATTTCGGGGAACGGCGGGGCCGGCGGGGCCGGCGGCACCGGAGGCAACGGCGGCGACGGCGGGAACGGCGGCTCCAGCTTCGGCATCGGCGACTCGGATCCCTGGACTGGCGTCGGTGGTGTCGGCGGTGGCGGCGGTAATGGTGGTGCCGGCGGCGTTGGCGGCACGGGCGGCCGGGCATTGGGGTCCGGCGACGGAGGGGCCGGCGGGGCCGGCGGCAGTGCCGGAGACGCCGGCAAGGGTGGCGATGGTGGCCACGGTGGCGACGCTCCGACGCAATATGCCGTTGACGGCGCGCGCGGTGGCGATGGCGGGGTCGGCGGCATCGGCGGCATCGGCGGTCGCGGCGGTTCCGGTGGCGCGGCCAACGGAACGGGCACTGGCGGTGACGGCGGATCGGGCGGCGCTGCCGGCCAAGGGGGCATCGGAGGAAACGGCGGAAGTGGTGGCGCCGGTTCGGATTTCGATCCCCGTAGCCATGGCGGTGACGGCGGCACCGGTGGTAACGGTGGCACCGGCGGACGCGGCGGCGGCGGCGGCGACGGCGGCGACAGCCTTTCCGGCCCCGGCGGCGATGGCGGCAACGGCGCCGATGGCGCCGACGGTGCGCAGTTCGGCTCAGGCGGTCAGGGCGGCGCCGCCGCAGGCGGTGACGGGAGCAACGGGGGGCACGGTCAGGTTGGCGTCGGAGGCCTCGGTGGCTTCGGCGCCGACGGTGGCTCCGGCTTCCCGCCCGGCACCCGCGGCAGCGACGGCGAACATGGCATGTAGAGCTGTTGATCGAGTGAATGCCAAACGCGTTGTGTTGCAATGCTTTCGCTGGTCTGCTGCGCTGCACCAGCTAGGCGGCACATGCCGGCGAACCTCCGGTCCGGGTGCCCGGGCAGGCGTCGATGCGCCTATCCTGACGATTGATGGCTGACGACATCAGTTACAAGTACGCGTTCGGGACTTACGAGGACGCGCTGAAGATGGTGGGCTTTCGCACCGAGCCGCGAGTGGCGGGAACTGTGGTCAGCGGGGCCCGGATCCAGCATTTCGCTGCCCTGGTGCACGACGGCAACCCGGCGTATTGGGACCTGGACTTCGCGACTCAAACGTGGGGCGGGCTGGTCGGGCCACCCGCATTGCTGATGGGCTGGGTGATTCCGCAGCCGTGGTCACCCGACGGGTCGCGGCCGGCCGCGGGACTGGTGATCCGGGTTCCGTTGCCGGGCAGGACCTTTGTCAACGCGTCCAACGAAGCCGAGTTCCTGATTCCGGTGGTGGCGGGCGATCGGCTCTCGATCGTGGAGGAGGTGGTGTCGGTGTCGCCGGAGAAGACCACCAAACTCGGTGTCGGACACTTCATTCAAACACTTGATACCTTCCTGCGCGACGACGGGGCCGTGGTCGCGTTGAACCGCAATACCTTGTTCCGCTTCAATCCGCCGGGGGCTGCGGGATGACGGTTGAACCGAAATCTGGGCGATTCGACTGGTATGGATTGATCGTTCCCGTCGAGTTGCCTGAGGTCGTCGACGAGATCAACTACGAACGAGTGGTGATGAACGCGGGCGCGACATGGGACTACTTCCCTGGGCACTTCGATCCGGAATATGCCAAGCGACAGGGCCATCCGACGATATTCGTCAACACGATGCATATCGCCGGTTTCGTCGACCGGGTCGGCACGGATTGGGCCGGTCCCTACAGCCGAGTCCTGCGGCGCAAGATGTCGCTGCTGGGTTCGATCTATGCCGGCGACGCGATGATCGGTCGAGGAAGCGTTATAGCCAAGCGTTGCAACACCTCTGGAACAAATCCGCAATTTTTGATCGACCTGCAGGTCGGTGTCTACAATCAGCGCGGAGAACTCTGCTGTCCCGCGGAGGTCACTCTCGAGGTGCTGACGGCATAGTTCAGGTGGGTAGCGGAGGCAGTTTCCCCTTGCACGCCACCGATTGCAGCTCGACATACTCGTCCAGCCCTTCGGGGCCGAACTCACGCCCGATCCCGGAGTGCTTGAACCCACCGAACGGGGTGCTGATGTCGAGCATGTACATGTTGATGCCATAGGTGCCGGTCCGCACCCGCGCCGCGATCTCGAGGCCGTGCGCGGTGTCCGAGGTCCACACCGAGCCGGCCAGACCGTAGTCGCTGTCATTGGCGATGCGGACCGCGTCGTCTTCGTCGGTGTAGGTGAGCACCGTCAACACGGGACCGAAGATCTCCTCGCGGGCGATGCGCATGCCGTTGTCGGCATCGGTGAACAGGGTGGGCCGCACGTACCAACCGTGCGGCGCGGGGGTGTCGGCGCCGCCGACAACGATCCGGGCGCCCTGCTGCTCACCGGACCGGATGTAGTCCTGAACACGTTGCTGTTGACGTTGGGCGACAAGGGGTCCGATGTCGGTCTTGTCGTCGGTGGGGTCACCGACGGTCAATGTCGACATCATGCCGGCCAGCGCGTCGACGAGTTCGTCGTGCCGGCGCCGACTGACCAGAATGCGCGTCTGGGCAACGCAGGCTTGACCGTTGTTCATCAAACCGGCCGTCTTCAATCCGGTTACCGTCTTGGTGATGTCGGCATCGTCGAGGACGATCGCCGCCGATTTGCCCCCGAGTTCCAGGCTCACCCGTTTCAGTTGTTCACCGCACAGGGCGGCGATGCGACGGCCGGTGGCGCTGGAACCGGTGAAGGCGATCTTGTCCACGCCGGGATGGCGCACCAGCGCCTCGCCCACTTCGGGGCCGCCGGTGATCACCGACACCACCCCTTCGGGCAGCCCGACCTCCTCGATCATCTCGGCCAACCACAAAGCGTCCAGGGGTGTTTCGAGTGCGGGCTTGATGATCACCGGGCAGCCGGCAAGCAAGGCCGGGATCAGCTTGGGCATGATCAGGCACTGCGGCACGTTCCACGGCACAATCGCCCCGACCACGCCCACCGGCGCGCGGCGCAGATGCGCTTCACCGAGCACACCGCGGCGGCGCTCCACCCAAGGGAAGGCACGCGCGGTGGCCAGCGCCAGGTGAATCATCGAGGCGGCACCGGCTGCCTGCCCGAGCCGGCTGAAACTGCGGGGCGAGCCCATCTGCGCGGTGATCAGGTCGGCCATCTCGTCGATGTGACGCCCGTACTCCGCTGCCAAAGCTTCGATTTTGCGTATCCGCTCCTGCGGGGCAAGCCGGGGCCAGGGCCCATGGTCCAACGCCTGCCGGGCGGCCGCGACCGCAGCGTCGACATCTTCCGGGCCGGCGGACGGCACGTGCGCGATGGGCTGCTCGGAGTGCGGCGAGATGACCGCGATCCGCTCGGCTGTGGCGGGCTGACGCCACTGTCCACCAATGAAAAGTTGGTCGTAGGAGCGGGGATTCGCCGTCATCGCGGACACCACCTCAGGGCAGGAGACGGTAATTTCGCTATTGATGCTAACATAGCAAAAAAGCGGATTTTCGCTGCGGCAAGCCGGACGACATTCCCTTGAGGCGAGGCGTGACATGACCAGCGACTGGCGCAGCTATCCATTCGAACTGGTTCCCGGCGAGCCTCAGCTGGATTTCCCTGGCGCCGAAGGCCAGCATCTCGGCCAGGAGTCCGACACCTGGTTCCTCGCGGGCGAACTCGCCGCAGGCGCGGGCCGCTCGTTCGCATTCCTGACCATCTTCAACCGGAACCGCCCGGGCGGATCGATCGTCGCGGATTTCTACACCTTGGCGTTGTTCGACCTCGACACCGGTGACTACGGCACCTATACGGACTACGACATGCCGCCGGACAGCATGGAACGCGGCACCGGGCCCAAACTGTCCACGGCAGTGGGCCATCTGGATCTTCGGTATCGAACCGACGTGGGGGTTGCCAACTGGATCACCTGTCGCGACAGCGCCGGCGAATTACTGCCCTACACCTACGAGTTGAGCCTGGTCGGGACCGACCAGGACGGGCGACCGATGCGCCTGGACCTGACCGTCACGCCGACGCGGGCACCAACGCCCCTGGGCGCCTCAACCTACAACGGCAAAATCGCCTGCTTCGGTCAGGACGACACGTATTCCTACTTCCAGACCGGGATGCGGATGACCGGAACGTTGCGCTGGGGCGATCGTGAAGAGCAGGTCAGCGGGACGGCCGGACACGTCGACCGGCAGTGGTTCCCCAAGTATGCGGGCGGTGGCAGCGGGGAACCGCCGCGGACCAGGTCGCACGAATGGCGCACGATCAACTTCGACAACGGCGTCGACATGAGTATCTGGCGACAGTTCCTGCGCACCGATCACAATGCGCTGCAACCGTTTACCGGCATCACCACCAGCTATCCCGATGCCCGGCCGCCGGAGTGCTGCGAGGACTTCGAAGTGACGATCACCAGCTACGTCCGCTGGCCGGACTCGATCAAGCCCCTGATCCGCCCACCGGTCAAGGCCCGGTATATGCCTGACCGTCACCGAATCACCTGTGCCGCTTTGGGATTGGACATTGTCGGAGAGCCGCTGGTGGCCGCGCCGGCGCATTGCCTGCCGATCGAGTACATGGAGGGACCGTATCGGTACCGCGGCACGCTGGCGGGTGAACCGGTGACGGCCTTCGCTTTCAACGAGCGGTCGTTGGCGCTGTACCGGGACTGGGAGCTGATTCAGGTATTGGCGACCGCTGTCGCCGACGGTTCGGATCCGCAATTGCGGGCCACGGTCGATGGACTTGCGCCGCTGCTCGATGCTGGTCGTCGGGTTGAGGCAAGCGAATCCGTCCGGGCGGCGCTCGCCGCGGCGGATGGCTGCCGAGACGTACTTGCGGCCCTCCGGGATTCGCTGTCCGAGGAGGGCTCTTAGCCCCCCGGCCTGCCGTTGGCGCCGGATTTCCCGGTCGCACCGTTGGTTCCCTGGGCGCCGGGCTGGCCGTCGATTCCCGCGGCGCCGATGCCGCCAATGCCGTCGGAGCCGGGCGTCCCAGCCAGACCGCCGGCACCACCCGCGCCACCGGCGCCACCGGCGCCACCCGCGCCGCCCAGGCCCGCGCCGCCTGCGCCACCGAACAGCCCACCGGCGCCGCCGTTGCCGCCGGCGCCTCCCTGACCGCCGTCGGTGCCCGCGCCGCCCTGCCCGCCGTTGCCGCCGTCGCCTCCGCGGCCGCCGAACGGCGAGCCGCTCGGGCTCACCGCCGTGACGTCGCCGCCGTCACCCCCCATGCCGCCGCTCCCGCCCGGTGCGCCGACCCTGGCTCTTATACACCTCTCCGCGCCCACGAGACGCTACGCGAGCGCGGATGGCGGGGTCGGGGTGCAAAAAAACCGGGGGGGGG
>NZ_LZKQ01000085.1 GCF_001668675.1 Mycobacterium asiaticum
TCCCCCTTTGTCAGGCTGGTTGTGAGTCAGTTGCTACCAGCGTTAGGGAGTGGGTTGTGTCGATCGGTGCGGGTTTTACCGCTAGCGAGATCTGTGAGTTGGTGTTTGAGTTTCAGGGGTTGGCTCATGGCAGTAAAGGCCGTTGGCTGGCCGAGCGCGGATTGACCAGTAGGCAGCTGTGGAAGTGGCGGGACTCGGTGCTGGATGGGGACCTCGACAGGGGCGTGATTCCGCGTCAAGGTAGTGCGGTGAAGAGGCCTCCGTCCGAGAACACCGCGATCGCTCGGCGGCGTGCGGCTGAACAGGCCGCCCATGCCGCTGAGGTGGATCGGCTCAACGCCCGTATCCGTGAGTTGGAACAGGTCAATGGCACGTTGGAGCAAGCCAACGATGCACTGGGAAAAGCTATCGGGCTCTTGCACGAGAGGAACGCGCACGAGCCCGCCGACACCCCGATGAGCAACGATCGGTTGGATTCCTCGACGCCGAGAACCGACTCGTCACCGAGTTGACTGCGGCGCTGGGGTCACAGCGTCAAGCGCTGGCGATGCTCGGGTTGTCCCGATCTACCTGGCATTACCGGCATCACCCGCGTAGCACTGTGGCACAACCGATTTCGCAGTCAGATCGGGCCTACCGGTCAAGAATTGATGCCGCTGACCGCGGGCGGATCGAAGCGCTGATCATCGCAGGCTGGGCTGAGGGTGCCTCCGTCGATCAAGCATTCGCTATCGCGTGGGACGAGGGGATCATGTTGGCCTCGCGGCGCAGTTGGTGGCGTATCGCCGCTGCCATCGCCGATCAGACTTGCCGTCCGGTCACCCCCACAAAAACCCGCCGCAACCCCGGTCCTCGGCCGGCACCGATACTCAAAGCCACCGGTCCGCAACAGGTATGGAGTTGGGACATCACCGATCTGCGCAGCCCGTGGCGCGGGGTGGCGTTCAAGGCCTATTCGATCATCGACATCTTCTCGCGCAAGATCGTCGGCTGGCGGGTCGAAGAACGTGAAGTCGACGCCCTGGCCGTCGAGATGTTCCAGGACGCGTTCAGCGACCACGGCGTGCCCATCGCGGTGCACGCTGATTCGGGACCGGCGATGCGCTCACACGACCTCAAAGGGCTGCTGGCCAGCCACAATATCGTTGAGACTCACAACCGACCACGGGTCAGCAACGACAACCCATTCTCCGAGTCGGAGTTTCGGACCATGAAATACCGGCCCAACTACCCCGGCACCTTCCTCACCATCGACGATGCCCGCGCCTACATGGCCTGGTATGTGCCCTGGTACAACACCCAACACAAGCATTCCGGGATCGCGTTGTTCTCCCCCAACCAGGTCCACGACGGCACCTGGCGACAACACTGGCAGCAGCGCGAGCACACCCAGCACTCCTACTACCAGGCCCACCCCGAACGGTTCCGCCACAGGCCACGAACACCAAGCCCCGCCGACACCGTTGGCATCAACCTCCCCGACTCCGAACGACTCCAAGCAGCTTGACACCGACCG
>NZ_LZKQ01000086.1 GCF_001668675.1 Mycobacterium asiaticum
CCGCAGCACGGGTTGATCAACGAGCTCGGCGCTCAAGCCAGCAAGGAAGAGTTGGGTGGCACGCTCACGTGCGCGTTGGCGGACCGGTTGCGGATCACCAAAGCCGAGGCCGCTCGGCGTATTGGCGAGGCCGAGGATTTGGGTGCGCGGCGGGCGTTGACCGGGCAGCCGTTGGCGCCGGTGTTGACCGCGACCGCGGCCGCCCAGTGCCGGGGTTTGATCGGGGACGCCCACATCAAGGTGATCCGCCGGTTCTTCACCCACCTACCCGCCCATGTCGATGTGTTCACCCGTGAGGCCGCCGAAGCCGACCTGGCCGGGCGAGCGTGTGAGTTCCGCCCCGATCAGGTCGCCGCCTATGCCCGCAAGCTCATGGCCACCCTGCACCCCGATGGCGACTTCTGCGATGAGGACCGCGCCCGCAAACGCTGCTTCGTGCTGGGCAACCAGGAATACGACGGGATGAGCCGCATCAGCGGGCTGATCACCCCCGAACTACGGGCCCTGTTCGAAGCCCTGCTCGCCGCCCTGGCCGCCCCCGGCACCCCCGACCCCACCGCCGAGCCCGACAGCTCGGGCCCGGATATCCGCAGCACCGGCCAGCGCAACCACGACGCCCTGATCACCGCCATCCGCGCCCTGTTCGCCTCCGGCCAACTCGGCGCACACCGCGGCCTGCCGGTGACGATGATCGTCACCACCACCCTCAAAGACCTCGAGGCCGGCGCCGGCGCCGGCCGCACCAGCGGCGGGTCCCTGTTGCCGATGGCCGATTTGATCCGCCTGGCCGCCCAGGCCCATCACTATCTGGCGATCTTCGATGACGCGAAGCCGCTGGCGCTCTACCACACCAAGCGGCTGGCCAACCCCGCCCAACGGCTCATGTTGCACGCCCTGGACCGCGGCTGCACCCGCCCCGGCTGCGACCAACCCGCCTACCACAGCGAGGTCCACCACGTCACCGGCTGGACCACCACCGGGCGCACCGACATCAC
>NZ_LZKQ01000087.1 GCF_001668675.1 Mycobacterium asiaticum
GGCCCGCTACGCTGCCACCTGTACCCACCAATGAACGACTCTCGTTCGCCGTGGACCATTTCACGGGGTCCGGTCACCGGGCCTAGAAGTTTCCCTTCGCGATCTCCCGCAGCGCGTCCTTCTCCAACTCCGCGTCTGCCAGCAGGCGTTTGAGGGTGGTGTTCTCGCGTTCGAGGTCCTTGAGCCGTTTGGCGTCCTCGGCCTTCAACCCGCCGAACTGGTTACGCCACCGGTGGTAGGTGGCCTCGGAGACACCCAGTTCGCGGCACACCGCTGCCGTGTCCTTACCCTCGGCCAGGAGCCGATCGGCCGCCATCAGCTTGCGCACAATCTGCTCCGGGCTGTGCCGCTTCCTCGTCGCCATGATTTTGTTGAGCCTTCCTGCCCACGTCGTGGGCTGCAAGACTCTCATAAGCCATGGATCAACCAAACGGGGTCAGGCCACACGGAGCCGTGCGCTGATATAGCGTGACATGCTCCGCCTCCTGGGCGATGTGTGGCACGAATTGGATGGCACTAGCTCCTGTACCGATGACGGCTACTTGCTTGCCGCGAAGCGAAACCGATCGGTCCCAACGCGCCGAATGAAAGCGCGGCCCCTGGAAGGTGTCTGCGTCCGCAATAAGGGGTACGTGCGGCAACGAGAGCTGACCCACGGCCGAGACGACGACATCGCAGGCTAGTGTCTCGTTCGAGTTCGTAGACAGGTTCCAACGTCCGAACTGCTCATCGAAGCGCATGTCGACAACTTCGGTGTGGGTACGCAGATGCGCGGCCAGTCCGCCACTCTCCACGAGTTGCCGGAGGTACTCGAGTATCTCGGGTTGCTCGGCATATCGACGTGACCATCGAGCATTGGGCTTGTATGAGAATGAATACAACGCAGACGGCACGTCGCAGGCCGCTCCCGGATAGGTGTTGTCACGCCAAACGCCGCCAATGTCTGCAGCCTTTTCCAGGATCGTGAAGTTCGTAAAACCGTCCTCCATCAGCCGGTGGGCCATCGCAACCCCAGCAAAGCCGGCCCCGATGATCACGATCGACGGATCGTATGCGCGACAGGGCGTCATGAAGTCGCTGCTCATGAGGCAGAGACAACTGACTTAACGCTGCCGCGGTGTCGGAGCATTGCCTGTTCGGACACTTTCACAGGATTCCCGAGGCTTCAAGGAAGCGTCCCGCTCGATGAATCGCGTCGCGAGCTTCGGGAAGAATCCGGAACATAGCCTGGAATACGTGGATCTGTCCCCGGAATACCTGGATCTCTACGTGGGATCCAGCCGATTGAAGTCGCTCGGCGAGACGACGCGAGTCATCGATCAACATTTCCCTCCCGCCCACCTGAATGAGGATCGGCGGCATCGAGGTGAGGTCCGCGTCAAGCACGCTGAGGCGCGGATCGTCGCGATCTGCACCCCCTACGTAGAGGTCAAGAGCGCGCGCTGCTGATTGAGCGGAGGCAAAAGGATCCCGGCGGCGAAGTTCACGCGTCCTGGCGAGTTCGCACCTGAGATCCAGGACGGGAGACATCAGCAGCATCGCATCAGGGAGCGGCAATCCAGCTGCACGCGCGCCCAAGGCCGTGGCCATCGTGAGCTGACCGCCCGCTGAATCTCCGGCAACCGCGACGGTGCGCTGGCAAGAACCCGGGGACCCTCCGCTGGTAAGCCAGCGATACGCGTTCAGTGCATCGTCCGCGGCTGCGGGATAGGGATATCGTGGCGCAAGTCGATACTTGACGGCGAAGATTGGGCGTCCGCTTGCAGAAGGCGAGTTCGCCGAGAAGACCGCGGTGCGTATCCGGCGAGCACATAGAATATGCACCGCCGTGTATGTATAGCATTGGGTTCGCATGCGGATTAATGACAGGCGTGTTGATCCAGTTCCCACGAATCGGGTTTCCGGCGAATACAGTGTCAACCTTGCGGACTGTGACGCCGCGCCGAGGCCGTGATGCGACGAGCGCTGTTCGAAGCACGCGATCCATCACCGCAAGTCCGTAGCCGTTTGATGGCATGAGCTGCGCCAGAGGGCGCAGCGTGGTCCGCGAAGACATCGCGACGAGATGACTGGCAATGCTGGGCTGCCAGTCAGGGGCATCCATTCTAGTCACCGGGGACGCACCTCCTCGGGCCGATTCTCGAATCGGTAGTCCGAGAGGCGAAAGGTGCGGCTCCGCCAGTACGTCTCCAGAGTCGTTGATGGACGGAGTGGAACGTCACCGTGCCTGTCAAAGTAGTAGCTGTTGGCATTGGAACAGCTCGGCTGCCAGAAAACCTGTCTGTGACGCCGCCTCAGCACTTCGGCGAAGTAACGGTCGTTCGCCTCCTTCTTCACCTCCACGCAGTTAGCACCCAGCGCCCGCGCGCGACGAAGACACCGGACGATGTGCCGACTCTGCGCCTCGATGAGCGTGAAGTACGAGGAACCGTTGTAGCCGTACGGGCCGAAGATGTTGAAATGATTCGGAAATCCCGGGACGCTCACCCCTTCGAAGGCCTGCAGTCGATGCTCGTCCCACCATGTAGCCTGCTCCAGCCCGCCGCGTCCCTTCAACACGTAAGTTGGCATGTTGCCCGACTCCATCACTTTGAAGCCGGTGGCCAGGATCAAGACGTCAATGGGATGAGCTTTGCCGTCTCGAGTATTGACGGATGCATGGTCGATATGGGTTATGCCGCTCGTCTCGAGCGAAACGTTGGACCGGTTGTACGTTGCGAGATAGGAATTGTGGAAGCTGGGTCGTTTACAGCCCAACGAGTAGCGCGGAATGAGTTGTTCTCTCGTCGTCGGGTCATGGACCTCACGCCGCATGTACCGCCTTGCGGCGCTCTCCATGACATCGGCGAACGGTATCACCGTATGAAAGTGAGCGGCTATTGGGAAAGTGATTTCCACGAACGCCTGGCTCGCGGTCCGGGTCACCAATTGTGCCCCCGGCAGGAAATGTAGAAGCCTTCCACCCCACGTCGGTATGGGGAAGTCTGGCTTCGGCAGACAATAAATTGGAGTTCGCTGAAAGACCGTCAGACTCTCCGCTTTTTTTGCGACTTCGGGTATCAATTGCACCGCCGATGCACCGGTACCGATTACTGCAACCCTCTTCCCGCTGAGATCTTTGGTATTGTCCCATCTAGCCGTGTGGAGCGTAACGCCGGCGAAATCTCGCACCCCCTTGATTTCAGGCCACTTTGGCCGACTGAGAACGCCGGAGCAATTTATCACGAAGCGTGCCGTGAACTCCTCACCATTGGCGCTGATCAAACGCCACCGTGTCGCGTTCTCGTCAAAACAAGCCTCGGTAATGGTGGTGTTGAAACGAATATGGTCCCGGAGCCCGTATTTTTCGACGCATCGCTCTGCATAGGCTTTGAGCTCATTGCCGTGGGCGTACGTGCGCGACCAAGAGGACCGCATTTCGTATGAGAATTGGTAACTATACGACGGTATATCGACAGCGACACCCGGGTAGGTGTTCCAGTGCCACGTACCACCTACGCCATCGGCGTCATCAACCATCAAGAAGTCGGTAAATCCCGCCTTCATCAGGCTAATGCCAGACCCAATGCCGGAAAATCCAGCTCCTATGATAATTATTTCGTAATGACGGTCGGACTTGCGATCCATTGCTCTTTTCATTCCACCGTTCTAACGGTCAGCCTTGCAAACTTGGGTTCAGAGTGATTGAGTCAGCTCGAGGTGCGTATCGTCGCGACGAGCTATCACGTAATCACGAGGATCCAAGCGGGAAAGTTCTCTCATAAACTGGGTCGCGAAACCTGGGTACATCGTGCCGTTGTAGCCGTCCTCGGTCAAATACCAACTGCTGCACCCCGAATTCCATGTCGTTCGTCGAAGGCGGCGCTGAATATCGGAGTGATAGCAGTCCTGGCGATCCTCCCTCACATCCAAAGTACCGATGTCATTTCGCTGAAGGAGCTCGATCGCCTGGACTATATAGCCAATTGCTGCCTCCATATATACGAGCGCCGAGTTGTGGCCTGGCCCGGAATTCGGTCCAAAAGTGAAGAACAAGTTCGGATAGCCGGCCACGCTCACGCTCTTGAAGGCGAATGTCCCCTGAGACCATTCATCGCCGAGCTTTCGACCACCGAGGCCGCTAATCGGGAACGGGGTGCCACGTTTGGCCACATCGAAGCCGGTGGCAAACACGATACAGTCCACCTCGTGCTCGACACCGTCGGCGGTCCGAACACCGTTGGGTGACAATGTGGTGATCGGCCAGCTGATCAGCTTGCAGTTTATCTGCCTGTAGCGCAGGGTAATAATCACTGGACATGAGCATGCGCTTGCATCCAGGTCTGAAATGGGGCGTCAACTGACGTCTCAACCAGGAGTCTTTCACCTGCCGACGGAGATGAGCTTTCGCCGCCAGCTGTATCGCGGATGTCGCGGCGGTGTTCCAGACCATACCCACTGCCATCACTTCGTGGGCCCAGAACCAGGCGTCACGGAGCGCTTGTTCGCTCACCGGCAAGTGTTTGAAGGTCGAACGCACCCAAGCCGGATGCTTGAGGTTCACCCTCGGCAAAACCCAGCCCGGCGTTCTCTGGAAAACTTTGACCGACGCGGCCGACTTCACGAGCTCAGGAATGATCTGTACCGCGCTCGCGCCTGTCCCGATGACTGCAACCCTCTTACCGCCGAGATCGTAGCCATGGTCCCATCGAGCGCTGTGGATCTTCTTTCCACCGTACGAGTCAATACCCCGAATATCGGGGAAGCTGGCGTTGGCAAGTGGTCCACTGGCCATCACAACTGACCGAGCTTGATACCGCTTTCCATCAGCCGTGTCGGCTACCCAGATGCCGGCACCCTCGTCGAACTCCAAGGCAGTCACGTCGGTATCGAACTGGATAAACCGGGCAAGATCGTACTTGGCGACCATATCGTCGATATATTCGAGGATCTCAACGCTCCCCGAGTAGGTACGAGTCCAGCCTGGGTTCGGCTCGAAGGAATAGGAGTAGAGAACTGAGGGAATATCGCACGCCGCACCGGGATAGGTATTGTCTCGCCACGTGCCTCCGACGCGATTTGACCGTTCCACGATGACGAAGTCATCTGTGCCCTCTTGCAGCAGCCGAATCGCCGTACCGATACCTGCGAACCCGGCGCCGACGATCAAAGTCGTCGTCGTGCCTGTCATTTGGCCACCGGTTCGTAGGTCAGTTCGTCCGTCCATGATGGCGGCCGACCGAAGATCTGAACAGGGAACACATCGATCGCATTGCCAAGGCGCTGAGACACGAAGTGCAGAGGCTGGGACCGCTTGATTGAAGACGACATGTGCGCCTTCAAGATGTGATAGCCGGGCACCCTCCGCGTGTGCTCACTCCGGTCGCCGACATTGGCATACCGCGTCACCGCGTTGTATAACTTTTCCTCGCACAAACCCATAGCGTTGAGATTCATCAACATGCGCATCAGGAGCGGGATATACAGCAACGCGCCGGTGAGAATGCGCGGATCCACCAGAGCGCCCGCAGTTTGAATTGCGTGAATTCGCAAGGGGCTGGCGCCCAGGTCATTCAAAACCTGGAAGCCAACCGCGAGATGTCGCGATTCGTCGCTATTAACCTTGTTGAAAACCTCCCCGCACACAGGGTCGTCAACCTCATCGAGGAGAAACTTCAGCAGCGCTCCGTCGAGCGCGATCTCCAGTGCCGGAATCGCGGCCCCGATTACGGTCAGGGGAAGGGCTTCGGCGTACCGGTCCAGCCATTCGATAACCAGCCGAATATTCTTGTTCGGGACCGGCTTCTCGCCTTCCTCAATCATGCCCCAGCGACGCATCAGGGCAAGTTCGGCATTGGCGTGACGCTGCTCCTCGGCGTGAAAGTAACGGTAAATGTCTCCGACTCCTTCAAAGGGTGCCTTCGGAGCCATCGCGGCGAAGGCACGTGCTCCGACATGCTCAATCCACACCACGTCGGACATGAATTGCTTGAGTTTGGGACGCTGTTCGTCGGTGATCAGTTCCGCGCCAGGGGCGTCCCAATCGATATCGGCGAGAGCCCATTGCTTGTTTTTGATTGTCTCGAGCATGTCGCTATATGCGAAAGGCATTTCCCTGCTCCTCTACTCGGCTGAATCGTGCCATGAGGCCATGCGCTCCACGAGGCCCAGCGTGCGTGTAAAGGGACCGGGTAGGGCTCTCTTCAGTTGCCACAAGACTTTGGCATCGAGTTGGGGTACTACATAAATTTGTCCGCGATCGTGCGCGTTCAACGTCGTTCGAGCAACGTGCTGTGGCGAAATGCCGGTCCATTTCATCAAGTTGGTCGCGAGTCGTGCAGCCGCCTCGTCGATTTGAGGATTATTGGCTATGTTCGTCTTCACGAAGGTGGGGCAAAGCACTGTGACGTTGACGTCAGTACCGCTCAGTTCGGCCGCCAATGTCTCCGATAGAGCGAGCACTCCGGCCTTGCTCACGTTGTAAGCCGCCATCCGAGGGGCCGAGCCGAAGCTCGCGGCGGACGCCACATTGATGACTCCGCCATGCCCATTGCTGCGTAGCCGAGGCACGAAAGTCTCGCACCCATAAATAACGCCCCAGAGGTTGACAGAAATCGCCGCGTTCCAGTCCTCGATCGACGTCGCGCCGATACGGTTGCCGCCCGCACCGATTCCGGCGTTGTTGATGACGAGGCTTGCAGCCTTCCCAAACCAGTCTTCGCTCGCGTCAGCGAGGTTACGAATCTGCTCAAGATCGGTGACGTCGCATGCGATGTCGAAACCCTCGCCGCCAGCCTGCCTCACCAACTCTGCCGACTCTTTTGCGGTTATGGGATCCCTGTCGGCGCAAACCACGCGTCCACCTCGGCGTGCAAGCTCCACGGCGAATGCGCGGCCGATACCGCTTCCTGCGCCTGTGACGACTGCATCGGCTCGGTGCGTTCTGCCTGGTGAGCCGTCGAATGGCAGCAATCTCATTCGTCTGCCTTTCGGGTCGCGACATTGACGTCGGCTGTGCGGAAACTCTCAATTGGGGGCATCAGCCACTATTGGGGTCGCATGCCACCAGTTTTGTCGTGGGGCGAGCACGTTGTCAAGATGGAGAGGTGCGGTCGATAAACAAGCGCTGGGGTGGTCGGACGGGTGCTGAGCGTCGTGCAGAGCGACGGCAACAATTGATCGAGGCCGCAACCGAGATTTGGAGTGAGAGCGGTTGGGCCGCAGTGACTATGCGCGGCGTATGCGCCCGCACGAGGCTGAACGATCGATACTTCTACGAGGACTTCAAGACGCGCGATGAGCTGCTCGTCGCAGCGTGGGATGGCGTCCGCAATGACATGCTCGGCGAGGTCGCCGCGCTCTTCGACGAGCGTGTGAATCGGCCGCCGATCGAAACCATCACCGCGGTGATCGCCATCGTGGTCGACCGGATCGCACGCGATCCCGGTCGGGCGCACATCCTCCTCGCTCAGCATGTTGGTAGCTCACCGCTACAAGACCGCCGCGCCGTGGCGCTACAGGAAGCAACGCAGTTGGTCGTTGAGGCAAGCCGGCCACACCTCCGACGAGATGCCGACGAGATAGCCCTTCGCATGGACACTCTGATCGCAGTCGGGGGGTTCGTCGAAGTCATGACGGCCTGGCACTCGGGTCTGCTTGCGGTCACCGAGAAGGAAATGGTCGCGCACACGAGCAGACTGGCTGAAACCCTGGCTCAACGCTATATCGTCAGCGACTGACCCAGGATCACAGGCCAGCCAGCTCCGTGGCGATCGCTGCCGAACCCCATTCTTGGTCCGACCGCCGCCTTCACCAGCACCGAGCACCGCGCCCGTGACGCTGCCGGCGCCCACGCTGTTCGGCAGGAGCGAAGCAGGAACAGTGCTCCCTGCGTCGCCCAACTTCCGCACCTTTGCTATCCCGACTGAGCGATAACTCGCTGTGAACCGTCTTGGTCGAACAGTTCCTTACTCCAACGCTCCAGGACCGCAGCACTGTCCCAATCATCAGGGTGGAAACCCGGGCGATTGTAGGAACGGAAACGCCGCAGCGCATCAGCGGTGAACATCGGGGTGCGACTGAAGCGGTACAGACTGCGCATCAACGTGACCGGGTTATACGAGGCTCTATCAGCGGCCATGGACAAGGCAGTCTGCAGAATGAGTTCGCCGAATAAAATTACTGAAGCGATCCGCATGCCCCGTACACGGGTGCGCTCGGTTCCCCCCACGAGCCGATAGACGTCGAAGGCAACCGCTTTGTGCTCCGACTCCTCGAACGCATGCCACAGCAGAATCGGTCGAACCTCTGTCTGTCCAATGAGCTTCTGGGCATCTTCGCTGGTAAGAATGATTTCCGCCAGCGTAGCGGTGTAGTGCTCCAATGCGGAAGTCATGGACAGCCGCATTTCCGGCGAAAAGCGCCGTTCCAATCGCTTGATCAAGCGTGCGACGTGACGATCGATTCGCGCGGTCGGATAACCCATGGCCTGGAGTCGTTCGTTGAGGAGCCGATGCTGGTGTCGGTGCGTGGCCTCTTGTCCGATGAAACCCTTGACCGCTGTCTCCAATTGGGGATCGTCGATGGAACTCTGGAAGTTCCTGACCGAGCGGATGAAGAAATCCTCGCCTTCCGGGAACGTCGCAGAAAGCGTCGAGATGAAATGGCTCATCACCAGGTCGCCATCTACGAAGTGTTGCCGCTTCGTGGAGGTCGGCATCGGAAACCGAACACGCCTGGGTTTTGGCAGCACCCGGGTCCTGGTCGGGGCTTGATCGTCCGACATTTCAGGTCCTTCCTCGAAGTTTGATCTGACTTTATGCCTTGTCAGATAAGACTGCCAGACTGTAGGACATGAGTCCAGCACGTGTTTATGGCGGGCTGTCCGCAACTCAACGCGATGCGCAGCGCCGCGTGATGTTGATCGATGCCGCGGTCGCAATCATGGGGACCCAAGGAGCTGCCGCGTGCACAGTGACCGCCGTGTGTGCGAAGTCAGGGGTGACGAGCCGGTATTTCTACCAGCAGTTTCGCGACCGAGACGCGCTCTTGTGTGCGGTCTTTGCCAAGATCTCCGCCACCTTCCAAGCGGTGATAACCAGCGCCATTCCGCACGACACCGTTGCTCCTCAAGAACTCGCTCACGCTCCGATCGAGGCCCTGGTTCAGATGATCGAGAACGATCCCAGCATGGCCCGCATACTGTTTGTCGAATCGGGCGCGGAACCCCTCCTCCGGCAGCTGCGAAGCGAACTGATGACAGGTTTTGCGGAGCTCGTCCTCAGAGAGGCCCGCCTGCACCTCGATATACCCAGTGAGGTGCTTGAAGTCGCAGATCTCGCCGCTACCTACGGTGTCGGGGGCCTGTTCGAGATACTCCGCCGCTGGATAGACGGACAACTGAACCACTCGACTGAAATGCTTATCGAGCACTGTGCGGGTTTTCTCGGCAGTCTCGGCCTATACACCCTCGGGCAGGCGCCTGATCCGACCGCTCCGCGGCTAGCCGCAGCTGACGAGACGCGATAGATTCTGACCGACCCGGCGTTACGCACGCCTCGGTTCGCTGAAGGGCATGGCGGACGCTACAGGCCAGTGCCATCTTCGGCGGTGGTGACGTCGATACCGAGGATCTCATCGACCTCGTTCTCACGGAGTCACTGCGGCTCGCTCGCGCCGGTTCCCGGTTCCTGGTGGGCGCAAGATGATCCGCGACATCACCGGGTACACATCCGGCCAGCGCCATGTGTGCCGTCGCGCCCACAGTCAATTCCTTCGATCGCTCGATCTGCAGCGAAGCGCACCGCTTCGGTCCATCGCCATTCGACGGAACCACGGCGCGGAAACAAATCCGACGCCCGCTCCCGCGCCGTTGTCACTTGATGTTAATTGCGGCTAACATCAGCGCCTAGCAGATCGACCTCGATGCTCGCCCGGAGGGAAAATTTTGGTACAGGTCCTGCCCGAGCGTGTCGACGACACTGCGCCCAGCTATCTCGAGAACCGCGAAGGACTGAGCGCGCAACTCGACACCATCGCGGAGCAACTGAGGCTGGTCAACGGCGGCGGGGGGGGGGGGGGGGGCCCCCCGGGCCCCCCCCCCCCCCCCCCCCCCGCCCCCCCCGCGGTGTGCTCCATCTTCATCGCCTCCAGCACGACGAGCGTGTGACCGGCTGCG
>NZ_LZKQ01000088.1 GCF_001668675.1 Mycobacterium asiaticum
CTCAAACGCCGACACCACCGCCCGCGCCTGCGACGCCGCCTCCTCCGCCGCCACCCCCGCCGCACTCAACCACGCCGCATAGGGCGTAGCCGCGGACGCCATCTCCAACGCCGCCGGGCCCTGCCAAGCGTCGTTGACCAGACCCGAGGTCACCGCGTCGAAAAACGACGACGCCGAACTCAACTCCGACGCCAGGCCGTCCCAGGCCGACGCCACCGACGCCATGGGCGCCGATCCCGCACCCAGCAGCATGTTCAGCGAGTTGATCTCGGGTGGCAAGGTCAGAAAACTCACCGGCTCAATCCTCTTCCTAACAATTCAGGCGATCGCTGTTCGACGGGTGGGGAGTATTGCCGGGTAAACCGGGCTGATTCTCACGTGCCGTTTGGACCGGCGACGCCCGCGCTGCCTGCGGCACCGCCGGTGCCGGGAGTGCCTGCAGCACCGCCGCCGCCACCCGTACCGGGGTCGCCGTCGGCTCCGCTGCCGCCAGCAGGTCCGCCGCCCAGACCGGTTCCGCCCGTGCCGCCGCTGGCGTGGTTGCCACCGGCGCCGCCGTTCGCGCCGTTGCCAGCCCCTCCGCCGATGCCGGTGCCCGTCGGGTTCCCACCGGTGCCGCCGGCACCGCCCTGCCCGCCGTTGCCGGAGTTCCCGGCGTCTCCACCGATCCCGCCGCCATTGCCGGCACCACCGGTACCGCCGGCACCACCGATGCCGCCCGAGCCCGTTGCACCGGCATCTCCGCCTTTACCACCAGCCATGTTGGTGCCAATGCCATTGCCGCCCTTACCGCCGGCACCCGACTGGCCGCCCTCGCCGCCTTGCCCGCCGTTACCACCGGCTGCGCCCGGGCTGGTGGCGGTGCCGGCACCACCGTTGCCGCCGGCGCCACCGGCGCCGCCGGAACCGCTGGCTCCACCGGTGCCGCCCGAGCCGCCAGCTTGGCTACCGCTGGAACCTTGACCGCCGTTGCCGCCGGTACCGCCGGCCCCACCCTTACCGCCGGCGCCACCGTCGCCGCCTTCACTCGCGGCGCCGTTGGTGCCGCCGCCGGTCGCGGTGCCACCGGACGCGCCGTCGCCACCGGTACCACCCACACCACCGGCGCCACCGGTGCCACCGGCGCGCGCGTCACGGTTGCCGACCGTGTTGCTGTTTTGGCCATTACCACCGTTGGCGCCGGCGCCGCCGTCGCCAGCCTGGCCACCGTTGCCGGCGTTACCTGCCGCGCCACCTGACTGGCCGTCGCCACCGGCGCCCGCTTTGCCGCCGACGCCGCCGTTACCGCCGGTGCCACCGGCGCCGCCGTTACCACCGGTCGTACCGGTGGCAGCCCCACCGGTACCGCCCGTCGAGCCGACGCCGCCCTGGCCACCGTTACCGCCCGCACCACCGTCAGTGGTCGCAGTGCCGGTACCACCGGCACCACCGGCGCCGCCGGTCCCACCAGCAGCACCATTGCCACCGAGACCGCCGTTGGTGCGGTTGCCGCTTCCAGTACCGCCGGTGCCGGCCGTCCCGGCGCTACCACCGGTGCCGCCGTTACCGCCGGTGCCGGCCGTGCCGTTGTTGCCCAGCGTGGCCGTACCCGCGTCACCGCCCCGGCCGCCGGCGCCACCGGTACCGCCGGCGCCAGCATTGCCACCGGTGCCACCGTTGCCGTTAGCGGTAGACACGGTGGATCCGGTCGCGCCGTTACCGCCCAGGCCGCCTTGGCCACCGTTGCCGGCGTTGCCGCCATTGCCCGCGTCACCAAGGACGGATCCGCCAGCACCACCGGCGCCGCCGTCGCCACCCTTGCCGCCGCCGCCACCGGTGCCGCCGCTGGTGCCCGCGGTGCCGCTGGTAGTGCCGGTGGTGCCGGTCGCGCCGTGGCCACCGCTGCCGCCGTTACCGCCGTCACCGTGCGAACCGCCAGCGCCACCGGCGCCGCCGTTGCCGCCGGCTGAACCGTTATTGGGCCCGGTGCTGGCGTTGTAGCCGTTGCCACCGTTACCGCCGTGGCCGCTGTTGGTGGCAGCGGCGCCGTCAATGCCGTTGGCGCCGGTGGTCGAGCCGGTGCCAGCCGCGCCACCGAGCCCGACGGCGCCTGCGTCACCACCCTTACCGCCATTGCTGCCGTGGATGTTGGCCGCCGTGCCGTTGGCACCGTCGCCGCCGTCACCGCCAAGGCCCGCTGCACCACCGGCCCCGCCGTCTCCGGCAGCACCCACGGTGCCTGCGGTGGCTTTACCACCGTTACCGCCGGCACCACCCTCGCCGCCGGCACCACCCTTGCCACCGGCACCGCCAGCCGTGTTCGGGTTCGTCGAGTCGGTGGCATTGCCGCCGGTACCGCCTTGGGCACCAGCGCCACCCGTACCACCGGCCCCACCGTTGCCGGACACCGTGCCACCGGCCCCGCCGTTACCACCGTGACCACCGAAGCCACCCGCAACTCCGGCGCCGCCGTTGCCGCCGGAGCCGACCCCGGCCGCACCGGCCTTACCCGGCAGACCCGCACCGCCGGTACCACCTGCGCCACCGTTGCCACTCTTTCCGGCATTGCCGCCATCGCCGCCGGCACCGCCGCCGACCTGGCCGATACCGCCGGTACCACCGGCGCCACCGTCACCCGATGTCGCACCGCCTGCACCGCCGTGGCCTCCGGCACCGCCGATACCCAACGGCGATTGACCAAGTCCACCGGTGCCACCGATGCCGCCGGTACCCGTTGCGCCACCAGCGCCACCGGCACCACCAGCGCCACCGTTGCCGGCCTGCGCTCCGCTGTCGCCGCCGTGACCACCGGCGCCACCAGCCCCGCTGCCGTCGCCGGCACCACCTACACCGCCGGTACCGCCGCTACCCAGCAGACCGCCGGCGCCGCCGGTGCCACCAGCGCCACCGGCTGCATTGGAGCCCGCTTCCGCGGCAAAGCCCTTACCACCGGTGCCGCCGTCACCACCGGTTGTCGCCGCAGCGCCCGTACCGCCCGTGCCGCCAGCGACCGAGCCGGAGCCGCCGGTACCGCCAGCCCCTCCGGTACCCGGGTTACCGCCCTGGCCACCCGCACTGCCGTCGATGTGGGCGGCGGTGCCGTCGCCACCGTCACCGCCCCGGCCACCGAGACCGGCGGCACCACCGTTACCACCCGCCCCACCAGCGCCGACAGTTCCCTTTCCTGGGGTAACCGTGCCGCCATTGCCGCCGGCACCACCCTTGCCGCCAATGCCGCCGTCACCGGCCTTGCCACCGTCAACAGTCGGGTCAACCGAGTCGACACCGGCCGCGCCGGTACCACCTTGGCCGCCGATACCGCCGGCACCGCCAGCACCGCCATTGCCGGATATGGCGCCACCGGCGCCACCGGCACCACCCTTGCCACCAACGCCGCCGGTCCCGCCGGTTTCGAACTCGGCAACACCGGTGACACCCTTGGCACCGTTGCCGCCGGTGCCGCCGGCACCTCCGTTACCGACCGAACCGGCGGCGCCACCGGCGCCACCGTTACCGCCGGCCAGGCCGCTGAGGGTGGGGTCGCTGTAGCCGTCGCCCCCGGCGCCACCGTTGCCGCCGCTGGTCGCCGCAGCGCCACCCGTTCCGTCCGCACCGCTGGCCGAGCCGAAGGTGCTGCCCTTTCCGCCGGCCCCGCCGGTGCCGGGGTTTCCGCCGATACCGCCCGCGCCGCCGTCGAAGTGCGCGGCGGTGCCGTTCGCGCCATGTCCGCCGTTACCGCCGAGCCCGGCCGCACCGCCGTCGCCGCCGTTACCGCCGACGCCCAGGTCGCCCAACGCGTTCGGCGCATTGCCGCCCTTACCGCCGCTGCCGCCCTGCCCACCGGCACCACCGTTTCCACCGGTGCCGGCGATCTTGGATGGGTCGGTCGCGTTGGCGCCGGCCGCACCGGTACCGCCCTGCCCGCCGAGGCCACCGTCGCCGCCGGTTCCTCCGAAGCCCGCCTTGGTTCCGGCCGTACCGCCATCACCGCCGTTACCGCCGTTACCGCCGGTCCCGCCCGCACCCCCGCCTTGGGTCGGGTCGGTGCCGGTCGCGCCGATGGCGCCGTTACCGCCAGCACCACCGGCGCCGCCGTTACCGACCAAACCTCCGGCACCTCCGGCACCACCGTTACCGCCGTGGGCACCCGGAACGATGGCGTTCCAGCCCGCGCCACCAGTACCGCCGTTGCCACCCGTCATCGCGGCAGTCCCCGCAGCGCCGGAGGCGGCGAAGCTGGTTCCGGCGCCGTTCAGGCCGCCGGCGCCACCGGCGCCGCCAACACCGGGGTTGCCGCCCTGGCCGCCGGTACCGCCACTGCGCACAACCTGGTCGCCGGCCCCGCCGACACCGCCGTCACCGCCGATCCCGGCCGCGCCGCCCTGGCCGCCCGCGCCGCCGGCGCCGGTGACACCACCGGTGCCGCTGCCCTGCGCGGCTCCCCCGGCCCCGCCGGCACCGCCGTGGCCGCCGGCACCGCCATTGCCGCCTGCGCCGCCGGTCCCGCCGGTGGCTCCTGCGACGGTTGCGTCAGCCCCGGTAGCTCCGGCGCCGCCGGCACCACCAAGACCGCCGACACCACCAGCGCCGCCGTTTCCGCCGTTACCCGATACGGTCCCGCCACGACCACCGGCACCACCGACGCCGCCGGTACCGCCGACCGCGCCCGTGCCGCCTGCGGCACCGGGTGTCGCCCCGTTCGCCCCTGCAGCACCAGCCACTCCGT
>NZ_LZKQ01000089.1 GCF_001668675.1 Mycobacterium asiaticum
TGGAGCTGCCGTGGCGTTTGCGGCGACGGCGCTGCGGCACGCGAAGCCCTTCTTCGCGCCAAAGGCGTTGCACCTTCTTGTGATTGACTGCCCAGCCTTCAGCGCGGGCGTCGTGATACGCGGGCCGAAACCCACGTCGTGGGCGGTCCTTGGCGTACTGGCGAAGCCAGGCTCGCAGGGCGGCGTCGGGATCCTCGGGGGTCGCAGAGACGGCTGCGTGCCGCTGGGTTGCGCGGTGCTGCCCGGTCACGCGGCAGGCAAACCGTTCGCTGACCCCCAGCACGCGCTGGAGGTGACGAACGGCCGCCCGCCGACGTTCCGGGCCTAGAAGTTTCCCTTCGCGATCTCCCGCAGCGCGTCCTTCTCCAACTCCGCGTCTGCCAGCAGGCGTTTGAGGGTGGTGTTCTCGCGTTCGAGGTCCTTGAGCCGTTTGGCGTCCTCGGCCTTCAACCCGCCGAACTGGTTACGCCACCGGTGGTAGGTGGCCTCGGAGACACCCAGTTCGCGGCACACCGCTGCCGTGTCCTTACCCTCGGCCAGGAGCCGATCGGCCGCCATCAGCTTGCGCACAATCTGCTCCGGGCTGTGCCGCTTCCTCGTCGCCATGATTTTGTTGAGCCTTCCTGCCCACGTCGTGGGCTGCAAGACTCTCATAAGCCATGGATCAACCAAACGGGGTCAGGCCAGGGACGCGGGGCAGCTCGGACAATCAGCCAGATGCCCGACGTCAACTCCGTTCAGTGGATTACCCGGCCACTGGGCGTTCCGTTGGACCAAGCATCTCTGACCTACGGAGTAAGCTGCGAACACCGCGGCCGCAGCGGGGACCCGCTCTACGGGGTGCGCGGCACCCTGCGCACCCGGCTCCCCCTGGTCCAGGTGACCTGAAATGTCTATCAACGCGTCATCGCCGCCTACGCCCACCCCGGCCGTCGCCGTGGCAAGACCATGCTGGCGGCGATCATCGATTCGCTGCGTCGCGGCGTGCCCGCGGAACTGGTCTAGAGGAACCGGCCCAACTCGGCCACACCCTGTGGCGCCGCCGCGCTGACGTGCCAGGACGTCAGCGGCCCGCTTGTTCAGTGTCCGTCTGAGGGTTTCCTGCAGTGCCTTCGGCAAAGCCAGCGCTGAGCGCGTTGCTCAGCTACTGCCATCATGGCGCGGCCCTTTTTGCGGTCAGGTTCTCGGTAGGCCGCCACGGCGCGTTGATACATCGTCCAGGTGGCTTCGAGCTCGGCATGAGCATCGGCGGCGAATCAGCTGGCTAGCCAGGCTTTCTGCTTATCGGTGAGCAGATCGGCCCCCGTGTGCAGGGTCCGCCGCGCCCGGTAGAGCGGGTCGGTTGTGCGGCCCCGATGCCCGCAGGCGGCCAGCTGAAACAGGCGGCCGGCACTCATCGACAGCGTTGCCGGCCAGCCGAACCACATGAAAGGGAATCCATCACCGTCATCGCCTCCGGTAACTCTTCGGTGGTGGCGGTCTTGAACCCGGAAAAGCCGTCTATGGCAACGACTTCCAGACCGTCGCGCCAGGACTCCTCGCAATGAGCGAGCCACTGCTGAAACGCTCGTTTCGAGCGGCCCTCGACCATGTCCAGGAGCCTGACAGGGCCGGTCTTATCCGGCTCTTCAGAATCCAGGGTGTAGTTGGGGTTCTGAATCGGCCTGTAAGTCTTTACACGGCTGGCCCGGTGCTGGCTGACAGGATCGGTGTTGCCGTCCTGATTGGGTGTGACTCTT
>NZ_LZKQ01000090.1 GCF_001668675.1 Mycobacterium asiaticum
CCGACACCCACATGGTCGAACTGCGCAACTACCTCACCCGCCGAAACACCCACGGCGACACCGAATGGATCCCACCCCGACACCTCGACCACCGACGCCCCCGCATCAACTGCATGCACCACCCCGAGAAACCACTCAAACCCGAAAGCGACGAGCCGGTCTGACGCTCTAAACGGGCGTGAGCGGCAACGACTTTCGTGGCTGAAACACGAAGGTCGAGCCGCCGCTGAACTTCGTCACCGCTACCTCATCGAATTCCTTTGCTGCGGTGCTGGATTCGAAGATATGCGCGGTCCATTCCGTTGCGGTGCCGTCCAATTCGACGCGCAGGTGCGGGTCCACCCCGGCGGCGATCGCTTGCAGCGGCTCGATGGCATCCGGCGTGACCAACGCCGGCCATGCGTCGTCCTCGTGCGCGGGCGACGGGCGCAGGTGCACCGCGTCCCGCTCGAAATCGGCGAATACGTAGGCCGCGGGATTGAACAGCGGATGCAACTCCATCACCCGGACGGCACCTTCGGCGCCGGCGGGAAGGTCGAGGGCGCGGTGGATCCGCTCCGCCGCCAGCCCGGCCAGTCCGATGAGCTGCTTGGTGGCGATCGAGCGGGCCAGTGCGGCATCGTCGCCGGCGCGCTTGCCCACCGCCAGCGCGAACGACAGGTAGAGCAAGTGCATCTGCAGGCAGACTTCGTCGGCGATGCGAACCAGCGCCGAATGGGAGAACGCCGCGAAGTCGAAGTCGGACAACAGCGGGCCCGAATAATCGGCCAGGCCGGGCTCGCTGTCATCGATGGTGTCGAGCTCGGTTGTGGCAGCGTTGCTGCGGCCGATGATGTCGGACTCCGGAATGAAACCCACTTCGGGGTTCGAATCGTCGATGATCACCGTCCAGGCGCAGTGCGGCTGCCGATCGGAGGGCACTCGCGGCGGCCGGTGGATCGGGCGCACCTGTGCCCGGCGGTTGGTCGCCAGGGCGGTGGCGTCGAACGTCGGGTCCTCGATGTCGTGGCACATGCCGCGCACGTAGTCCTCGCCCATCGGTTCGACGTCCAACAGGGCACCGCAGTGGTCGAGGTGGAACTCACCATGCCAGCGGTCGTGGACCGTGTAGCGGAAGTCCATGAACTGCGGCGGAGCGCCGATATCGAGTTGCAGGCCCTTGAATATCGTGATGACGTCGACACCCTCGTACCGAAGCGCCCGCTGCATGCGTTTGGTGTACAGCGGACTCGCGGCCGCCCACTCCTCGATCGCGATCTGCAGCATTTCCTCGCGACCGAATCGCTGGATGCACCAAGCCATGCCGGAGCGGTCGATCATCTGACCGATCAGCAGCAGTTCCGGCACAAGGGTGCTGAGCTGGTCGCGGGTCAGGGCCGCGTACCTGCTGGGCATGTAATAGTCCTCCGGTCTGCTGAGCCATGAGCCCGAGTTCGACGTCAATTATGGACAGGTGTCCGGTGACAACTCCGACTGTAGCCGACCCCTTTCATTTAGGGCAACAACAGTGCGATCCGAGCGCGGACGGTGCGAAAACGCACGGCCCATACCAGCGCTTATGCCACGAACGCTGGACAGTTGTCCGGTAACAGAGATCAGCCTTGCCTGGCCGCCTCCTGCACCAGTTGCACGCGTGAGCCGATGCCGAGTTTGGTGTAGATGTGCGTGAGATGGGCCTGGACGGTGCGGGGCGACACGAATAACCGCGTCGCGATCTCCTTGTTCGCCATGCCTTCGCAGACGAGCCGGGCGACGTCCCGTTCGGCCGGGGTCAAGGACCCCCAGCCGCTGTCCGGCCGCTTGCGCTGACCGCGCCCTCGCTGCGCATACGCGATCGCCTCTGCGGTGGAAAGTGCCGCACCTTCTGCCCACGCGGCGTCGAAGTCGTTGGAGTCCAGCGTTTTACGAAGCCTCGCGATCGTTGCATCGTATTCGGCCTGGAGGATCTTGAAGCGTACTACGCCTAAGTGATCTCTCAGCGCCTGCGCGGCACCCAACAAGCGCGTCGCCTCGGCGAGACTACCGCTGCGGGCAGCCAGGTCGGCAAGGCATTCCAGGGCATCCGGCACGTGGAGATACACGTCCTTCTCGACGGCACAGCACAACGCGTCGTGGGCGTCGCGCTCAGCCTCCAGGAGCATGTTGTCGGCGACGTGCACGCGTGCGCGAAGCAGCAGCGCTGCCACGCGGTGCCAACCTTTCGCCACGGCGATCGCCGCATCCACCTGCTCCTGGGCCTCAGCCAAATCGCCACGGGCTAGGGCGGCTTGGCTGGTATTGAACACGCGCTGGGCGATAGCTATCGGTGGCTGGTGTGCGTACATGCCTTGATATGCCGCTTCACCGGCTTCATATGCCCCCGCCACATCTCCGGCGGCCACTTTCGCTTGCGACAGTTGTGCGTGCGCCATGCCCAGGTAGTACTCGCCAAGGTCGGCGGCCGCCGCCAGCGCCGCGTCGGCGACGGCAACTGACTCTTCCAGTTCTCCGTGATACGCCAGCGACATGCCGAGACCCATCACGGCGACAGGTCCGGATACGCGATCGTGAGTCTGATCGCACTCCGCGGCCAAGTTCCGAAACTCAGAAATGGCGTCAATTAGGCTGCCCTGCACTAAAAGTGACCAGCCGATCGCCAGTCGGCATTGTCGCGAGTTTCCTCGATCTCCGATCTCGTCGGCGATTACACGCCCCTCTTCGCCCGCCAGTCGCGCGGCATTGAGGTCACCGGTGTTCAATCCGGTGTTGGACTGCCAGGCCAAGGCTTGGCTCAAGATCCAACGCTCATCCAGTAACCGGGCCAGTCCGATCGCCTCTGCGTAGTACGTCGCGGCCGTTTGGTCGTCGTATTGGGCACCGGCAGATAAACCAGATGCAGTGAGGGCTCGGGCGAGTAGAGCGGGATCGTCGAGTTCGCGGGCAATCTGCACCGAGCGTTGCGCAAGTTCCATATGCTGGCCACCCGCGAATACTTTCAGCACGGCTTCGTCGGCCAGTGCGCGTGCACGCACCGCCGGCGATACATCGTTTCCGGCGGCGGGTATCACGCGAAACCACGCCATGCCCTCCATGATTCGCCCCCGGGTCAGCCAGACTGGCTGCAAAGACGATGCCAGCGCAGACGCCCGTTCAGTGGCACCATTCTCCAGATCCCAGCCCAGCGCATTGCGCAGGTTGTCCATCTCGAGTTCGGCTTGATCGAGCTGTTCTTCATAGTCGGCGCGGGCCGGCGCGTCGAGCAGGGCGGCGATGGCGGTGTAGTGATCGCAATGCCGGGACCGCACGGCGTCGGCTTCGCCGGACTCGCTGAGTTTCTCCAATGCGTACTGGCGCACCGTTTCTAGCAGTCGGTACCGGGTGTGACCGCTGCTGTCGTCGGCGACGACGAGGGACTTGTCGACGAGCAACGTCAGTTGATCCAGCACCTGATACCGCTCGATCGTTTCGCCTCCGCACACGAATTGCGCTGCCGCAAGGTCGAATCCGCCGTAGAAGACGGCCAGCCGCCGGAACAGGATGCGCTCGGTCTCGGTGAGCAATGCATGCGACCAGTCCACCGACGCGCGCAGCGTCTGCTGGCGGCGCACCGCGGTACGTGAACCGCCGGTCAGCAATCGGAAGCGGTCGTGCAGGCTGTCGACGATCTCGGTCAGGGACAACGCCCGCACCCGCGCGGCGGCGAGTTCGATCGCCAGGGGCATGCCGTCCAGACGGCGGCAGATCTCGGCCACCTGTGCGCTGTTCTCGGCGGTCACGACGAAATCGGGCCGCGCCAGCCGCGCCCGCTCGGCGAACAGTTCCACCGCTTCATCGGCCAGTGACAGTGACGGCACCAGCCACGTCGCCTCACCGGGGATGTTCACCGGTTCCCTGCTGGTTGCCAGCACGGTCAGTCGCGCAGCACCACCCAACAGCGTCGCCAGCAGCGTGGCGCAGGCATCCAGCAAATGCTCGCAATTGTCCAGCACCATCAACATGTGCCGGTCGCGCACGAACCGAAGCAGCGTGTCCATCGTCGAACGCCCGGGCTGATCCGGCAAACCCAACGCGCGGGCCACCGTCACCGGCACCACCTCGGCCGCCGTGATCGGTGCCAGATCGACATACCAAACGCCGCCGTCGAATTCGCCCGACATGCTGATCGCAACCTGCACCGCCAGCCGGGTCTTGCCGACGCCCCCCGCGCCGGTCAGCGTGACCAACCGATTGCCTGCCAACCTTTTTCGCAAGCTCACGATCTGGTCTTGGCGGCCCACGAAACTAGTCAGCTGCGCCGGAAGGTTAGGCGCGGCAACGCCACTCGCGCTTCGCAACGGCGGGAAGTCATTGCGCAGGTCGGGATGGCACAACTGCACCACCCGCTGCGGCCTGGCCAGATCACGCAGCGGGTGCGCACCCAGGTCCATCAGCCAGGCACCCTCCGGCAAAGATTCCGCAACCAGGTCGTCCGTCGTTCCCGACAGCACCGTTTGACCACCGTGTGCGAGATCGCGCAGCCTGCCCGTGCGATTGATCGTCGGGCCCACGTAATTGTCCTCGTCACGCAACCGCACGTCCCCGGTGTGGATTCCGATACGCAGCCGGATCGGTGCCAGCGGCGCGCGTTGTAAGGCGAGAGCACAGGCCACCGCATCCGCCGCACGGCCAAATGCGACCACGAAGCTGTCGCCCTCGCCCTGTTCGACCGGCCGCACACCATCGTGGGCCGCCACCAGCTCGGCCAGCGCCGTGTCCAGTCGGGCTACCGCCGCCGCCATGACATCGGGCTGCGTCTCCCACAGCCGGGTCGATCCCTCGACGTCGGCCAGTAGCAGCGTCACGGTTCCGGTTGGCAGTCCAGTCCCAGCCACGGTCACATCAAAATCACTCCAGTCCGTCGTGCTCATGGTAGCCAGCATCCGGCGACGCGGATCGCAAAACATCAGCCAAATGGCCAATGGTCTGTGCGCGACCACGCTTATGTACGCATCCCGTCGCCACCGCAAATCGGCACGTTGGCCGATGGTCCCCACCGGCGATCGCCGGAGAGTCGAAGCCATCCCGTCCGAGGAGGCCACCATGACCGTCGTTACGCTGCCGTCAATCACCTACCACGCGGCCCGCGATCCGCACGAGATCCACCGGCTGATCAAACAGGCTCGCCAGCAGGGACCAATTGCATTGGGGCCGTACGGACCTGAGGTCCTGACCTACGACCTGGTCCGCCTGGTGCTGCGGGACTCGCGGTTCGCCATGCCGCGCGGGATCGGGTTGGTGGTACAGGGCATCAACTCCGGCCCCCTGTGGGATCGGGTGTGCCGCTTGCTTATCAGTCTCGACGGCGCCGAACACCACCGCCTGCGGCGCTTGGTTTCCCGGGCGTTCACTCCGAAGGCCGCAGCGAAGATGCGTGCCGCCTGTACCGAGGTGATCACCGCGCTCGTCGACGAACACGCGGACGTTGGCCGCTGTGACGTGGTCACCGATATCGCACGGGCGTACCCCATCCCGATCATCTGCGAGATGCTGGGCACCCCTAGAGAGGATTGGCGGCTCTTCTCGGCGTGGGCAGACGACATCAGCAAGGTCTTCGGCGCCAGTATCGCGGGACAGGAGTCCGCGATTCTGAGTGCCTGGGAACAGCTCGAGGCCTACATCGAGGCGCTGATCGCCCGCCGGCGCCACTCGCTCACCGACGACTTGATCTCCGAACTCATTCGCGCGCAGGGTGACGGGCTTACCCACGAGGAGTTGGTGAACCTGGTCGCGATCCTGCTCAACGCCGGTACCGATACGACGCGTCACCAGTTGGCGGCGGCCGTGCAGGCCCTGACCGAACACCCGGACCAGTGGCGGCTACTCGCCGAGCATCCCGACCTCGCCCCCCAAGCCGTCGAGGAACTTATTCGGCACAGCCCGATCACCTTTGCGGTGATCAGAGTAGCGACCGAGGACGTCGAACTAGCGGGCATCAGCATCCCCGCCGGCACCGTCGTGTTGGCGAACACAGCGTCGGCGAACCACGACGAGACCGTCTATCACCGGCCCGACCGGCTGAATATCACCCGTCCGGAGCCCAAACCCATGCTGACCCTCGGTGGTGGCGTGCACTACTGCCTCGGTGCACACCTGGCCAGGGTCGAACTCACCGAGGCGCTGCGGGTCATCACGCGCCGCATGCCGAACGCCAGGCGTACCGGTTCGGCCCCTTGGCGGCCTCCCACTGAACTATCCGGCCCTACAACGCTTCCCATCGAGTTCGACCCCATGCCGCTGACCGCAAGCTGAGCGACACACCGGACCCGGGTTGATCCGCTCCCCCACTTTCGGCAATCCTCGACGAGAGCAGAAAGACGAGGAGGGTCGGACGTGGGTGTGGGACAGCTCGCGCTGAACAGCGCACCGGTACTGGGCGGCGTGATGCTCGCCGTTGCCGCCGGGCAATTCCGGGGGCCGGACTTTCGCGGCCTGATAAAACAGGACATGGACCTGCTGGAGCGGTTGCCTCCCGAGGCCGCCGAGCGGCGCGCCGAGTTGCAACGCACGATCGACGCCCGGATCGACGACCTGATCGAGGCCTCGGACCGCGGGCGGGCCATGCGCAAGGCCGCCGCGTCCTACCGGGGCAACTGGCGCGACATCGTGCTGCTGCTGTGCGCGGTGCTGTTTACGATCGTCTGGTGGGATGTCAGCCACAGCCGCAGCAACTGGCTGCCCACGTTCATCCTGCTGATCCTGCTGACGGTGGTGACCGCCGTCTATGCGCTGCGTGGGATCGTACGTGCTAGCGTGACCATGCTCCGCCGGCGCGGCGGAAAACAAGGCTAGCTACCGCAGCGGCACTCCGTCCCGCCAGGCGATCATCTCGCCGAGAGCGCTTAGGTCGTAACCCTTTTCGGTCGGTCTGACCTCTGCGGTGAAGAGCGTGACGCCTTCCTTGCTGTATAGGTCGGCCTCGTTCGGACCGGTCCACGGCACCGCCCGCTCGATCGCGGCATCGTCGCGCTGCGCCGCCTCCGCATACCACTTGAGCAGTTCATCGCGGCGACGGAACTCGTCGATCGGCTCGACGGTGTGCCAGATATCGGCAAACCCGGCGACCAGCTGGAGGGCTCGGTCCAGGCCGGGACCGCCGATGAGTATCGGGATCTCACGCAGCGGCGGCGGAATCAGCCGGGCGAGCCGGTTCTCGATGCGGGCCAAGCCGTCCACGAACAGCCGCAAGCGGTCCCCGACGGTCGGGTACGCGTACCCGTAGCTGGTGTAATCCTTTTCATACCAACCAGATCCGAGCCCGAGGATGAGCCTCCCGCCGCTGATGTGGTCGACGGTGCGCGCCATGTCGGCCAGCAGGTCGGGGTTGCGATAGCCGATGCCGGATACCAGCAGACCGATCTCGACCCGCGTGGTCAGTTCACCCCAGGTGGCCAGGGCGGTCCAGCCTTCGAAGTGGTTGACGTCGTGTTGCTCGGGTAGCAGGCGCGTCGCGCCGTGCCGGTTCTCGACGAACGGCTTGTGGAAGTGGTCGTAGCCGAACACGACGTCCGCACCCATGGCCTCGGCGTCGAGGACGGCTTGGCGCCACGTGGCGTAGCTCGGCGTACCGCCGGGCCACAGTTGAACTCCGACACGTGTTGGGCGGGCGGCTGTCATCGGAAACCTCTGGTGTTATCGGCCGGAATGACTCCGACCTGGCGTCAGCGTCGATCAGCAGGCCCCCCGCCCTAGCCACGCTGCCAGAGCAACCTCAGTTCAATGCATGTGCGCAAAAGTGAACGCGCCTGGCCCAGGAGTTATTCCGGGAACCATAAATCCTGGTGGGAAGGCATTGCCCGGGGGTCGGTGCGGTGCCAGGCTAACCACATGACAGAAGCCGAAGGGTTCGTCGACCAGGCCATGGTTGGCCTCGCCGAGCCTCAGCCCATGTACAAGGCGTTGCGCGAATCAGCTCCGGTGCTGCGCTCACCGCAAGCGGTGGTGCTGAGCCGGCTCTCCGACATCGAGATGGCCCTCAAGCGGACCGACCTGTTTTCCTCGAACATGGATGCGGTCGACCTCGGGAACCTGCGGCCGTTGATCCCGCTGCAGGTCGACCCGCCCGATCATGCCAAGTACCGGCGCATTCTTGATCCGCTGTTCACCCCGCGGGAGATGGCTCGGCGCGAGCCGCAGGTCACCGCGCTGGTGAACGAGATGATCGACCGGTTCGCAGGCCGGGGCGAATGCGACTTCCACGCCGAGTTCGCGGTGCCACTGCCTTGCACCGTCTTCCTCCAGCTACTGGGTCTGCCTTTGCAGGATCTGGACAAGTTCCTGGAATGGAAGGACGGCGTGATCCGTCCTGAGGGCGCCACCGATTGGGACGACCGGCACGCCGCTTCCGCGCCGGTCGCCTTACAGATCTACGAATACTTCGATCGTGCCATCGACGATCACATCGCGAGTCCGCGCGACGACGTGTTGTCGGCAATGATCGCCGCGGACCTGAAGGACGCGGATGCAGGAGCCCCGAAGAAGCTGACTCGCGAGGAGCTGCTCGACATCTGTTTTCTGTTCCTCATCGCCGGACTCGACACGGTGACCGACTCGCTCGACTGCTTCTTCGTGTTCCTGGCCCGCCACCCCGAACACCGTCATCAACTGGTCGAGCAGCCCGACATCCTGCCGCACGCCATCGAGGAGCTGCTGCGCTGGGAGACACCGGTACCCGGGGTCGCCCGGGTCGCCATGCAAGAGGTCGAAGTCGGTGGCTGCCCGATCCACAAGGGCGACCGGGTCAGCCCGCTCCTCGGCGCGGCCAACACCGACCCGGCGGAGTTTCCCGAGCCCGAACTCGTCGATTTCGCCCGTAACCCGAACCGGCACCGTGCCTTTGGCGGCGGGCCCCACCGCTGCCTCGGATCCCATCTGGCCCGCATGGAGCTGCGGGTCGCGTTGCGTGAATTCCACCGCCGCATCCCAAATTACGAGATTCCGCCCGGTACCGAATTGAAGTACACCGCCGCGCTGCGCTCGGTGGAAGCCCTGCCGCTGACCTTCCCGGTTGCCTTGTGATGAGCCGTATTTCGATCGACGCCGACCGTTGTGTGGGGCACGGGCGCTGCTATTCCCTGGCGCCGGACGTCTTCGATGCCGACGAGGTGGGACATTCGGTTTTGCGCGTCGAGGACGTGTCCGGAGAACTCGAGCAACACGCTGTGGTGGGTGCGCAGAACTGCCCGGAAGAGGCGATCACCCTCACTTCGTGAGTTCGCGCCGGGTTGCTAGGTACGCTGACGCAAATCACGAGAAGGGATGTCTGCCCATGGACCCAAGCGCACTCGATCCGGTAGCCAGCGAACGGTTGTCGCATGCCGCGAAGTCATGGACGTCCGACCTGTCGATCAACGAGTTCGCGCTGCTGCACGGGGCCGGCTTCGAACCGATCGAGCTGGTGATGGGCGTCTCGGTCTACCACGTCGGATATCAGTTCACCGGGATGCGTCAGCAACAGGAACTGGGCGTGCTCACCGAGGCCACCTACCGCGCGCGCTGGAATGCGATGGCCCGCATGCAGGCCGAAGCCGATGCGCTGCAGGCCGACGGCATTGTGGGTGTCCGCCTCAACTGGCGCCATCACGGCGAGGGTGGCGAACACCTGGAGTTCATGGCCGTCGGCACCGCGGTGCGGTACACCGAAAAGCCGGGTGCGTTCCGCCGGCCGAACGGTCAGGCATTTTCCAGCCACCTTTCTGGTCAGGACATGGTGACGCTGCTGCGCTCGGGCCACACGCCGGTGGCGTTCGTGATGGGGAACTGCGTGTTTCACATTGCGGTGCAGGGCTTCATGCAGACGCTCAAGCAGATGGGCCGCAACATGGAGATGCCGCAGTGGACGCAGGGCAACTACCAGGCTCGGGAGCTGGCGATGTCGCGCATGCAGACCGAGGCCGAGCGCGACGGCGCCACCGGCGTGGTCGGCGTGCACTTCGCCATCTCGAACTACGCCTGGGGACACCACACGGTGGAGTTCTACACCGCAGGAACGGCCGTGCGCCGTACCGGCAGCGGCGAGACGATCAAGCCGACGTTCGTGCTGCCGATGGATAACTGATGGTCGAATTCGACGCCGAGCGGGTCAGTCGCACCATAGCGAGTGCGCTGTCGGGACCCGGCGGTGTCGCGCTGGTGGTCAACGTGTTCGCAGGGGTGCCCGGAGTCATCCATACGCCGGCGCGGCGTGGCCTGTTCTCCTCCAGCCCCGAACGTATCCAGATCGGTGATTGGCGTTACGAGATCGCGCGCGACGGTCGGCTGCTGGCCGGGCATGTCGTGAACGGCATTGTGATCGCCGAGGACATCCTGCTTGCCAACGCGGTAGGCCCGCACGTCACCCGTGCGCTCGGTCAGATCGTCGCGCGGTATGGCGCCACTGTGGTTCCCAATATCAACGCTGCCGTCGATATCCTCGGCACCAGCACCGGGTATCAATACTGAGACATCGGATCGGTTGCGCCGCAGCGTTATTCGATGTCCGACCGGGGAACGACGATATCGGTGGGGCTGTCCCGTCCCCGCAGCACCGCGGTGGTCAGCGTGCGCCAGTGGCGCGATTCGGCCGCCGAGGCGCGACACAGTGCGGCACCCGATGCCGCGACGCCGCCCGTCTGCTTCGCCACCTCGGTGAGCCGAGCCGCTTCGTTGACCGGGTCACCGATGACGGTGTATTCGTACCGGCGCGATTCACCGATGTTGCCTGCGACGACGACGCCCGCTGACACCCCGATGCCCGCGGTGACCTCGGCCTGGTTGAGCCGGCAGCCGAGCTCGCGGGCAGCGGCGAGGGCTTTCCCCGCGTAGTCGGCCAGCTCCACCGGAGCACCGAAAATGGCCAGCGCGGCGTCACCTTCGAACTTGTTGATCAGGCCTTGATGACGCTCGACGACATCGACCACCACCGCGAAGAAGTCGTTGAGCAGCGCCACCAGCTCCTCGGGTGACATGCGCTCCGCCAGCCGGGACGAGCCGACCAGATCGACGAACAATGCCGCGGCCTCGCAGCTGACCCCGCCGAGCGTCGCCTGCAGCCCGTCTTTGGACGCGCTCTGCTCAGCCAGGCGCGCTACATCGCGCCCAACGTGCCGACCGAACAGCTCGCGCAACTGCTCGCGCTCGCGCAGACCCGCTGCCATCGTGTTGAACCCGGCCTGCAGCAGCCCGAGTTCGGAAGCGTCGAAAACCGGGACCGTGACGTCGAAGTCGCCGCGCTGCACCCGGGCCATCCCGTGACGAACCTCGTCGATGGGGTCGGCGCTCACCGCTCCCGTCAACGCCGTAATTGCCAAGCCGCTCACGGCCGCGCAACCGCCGAGGGTCAGCACCACAATTGCCAGTCTTTCCGCCGAGTAATCGACGACGAGTGCGCTCGCACCCACCAGCAGCAGTTCCAGCAGCGGTACACCGGTACCGAGCGTCCAGGCGGCCACCGCGCGCAACCGCAGGCCGGGCCCCCGAGCCGCAGACGGCGGACTGTGGGTGAGCAGCTCAGCGACCGACGAGCGCAGCACCCTGCTGCCCAGCCAGTACGCCACCGGGCTGGTGACGAAGCCGCCCAGCAGTATCGAGATTCCCAGTGTGGTCGCCAACCACGGGGCGTCAAGGTTGATCACCACCATGACCACTGCGGCCCCGACCCACACAGAGCCCTGGATCAACGCCATGCGGAACGGAATCGCCAGCAACACCCGCTTTCGCGCCTCGGCCTCGTCGCCGCCGGAACGGTACGTCGTCGCGAGCACTCCGCAAACACTCGCGATCGGGCTGGCGACACCGACGTAGACCGCTGCGACGATCGTGTTGAGCACCATGACGTGCCGTTCATTGAGCGCGTGGGCCGTCGGCAGGGCCCAGAAGGTCGTCACGCCGATCACCGCAGCACCCAATACATTTGGCGAGAGGATCGCCACGAGGAGGATGGCGCGGGTACGCCACGAAACGGGCCACTTCCTGCCGTGCAGCCGAGCCCGCCGGTGGTCCACGGCTATTAACCTGCCTGACAAACGCGGCGTCATCAACAACCGCAGCCCTCAGGACCGCTCAGTCGTCGCGATGCCCCCGCTCGCCTCGTTCCAGCCGGGCGCCGCACTCCAGCAATTCCTTGAGCGCGTCCGGGAACGCATCAGCCATGTCCCAGAGGTCCGGCAGCAGATCTGGACAGGAGATTATGCCGATGCCCAACGTCCCGTTGAGCGACATCACGGTGATGTTGAGCCCGGCGCCGCCGAGCAGCGGCCCAAGCGGATACATCGACGCCAGCCGGCAGCCAAGGAAATACAGCTGTTCCTGCGGCCCGGGGACATTGGACAGGATCATGTTGTAAACGGGGCTGGCGGACAACGGGATTCGCGGCAGAACCCGCATCGCCGCGCCGAACACCGTCTGGCCCCCGAACTCGGTCCAGTCATGTAGCAGCGTGGGCCCCATGGCCGCGGTATGTTCCTTGGCTGCGCAATTGCCGGCGGCCATCCGACGGATGCGTTCCACCGGATCGCTGATCTGGGTTTCCAGCCGACAGAACATCCACGTGGTCTGGTTGCGCCCGGGCCGATCGGATTTGTCGCGCACCGATACCGGGACGGTGGCCACTAGCGGGGCATCGGGCAGTTCGTCCTGCTGGAGCAGAAAGCGGCGCAGCACCCCCGCGCACAACGCCGTCACAACGTCATTCACGGTGACCCCGAACTGGTTCTTCACCCGCTTCACGTCGCGCATGTCCAGCTCGGTGTAGGCGACGTTGCGATAGCGGGTCAGCTGGCCGTTGAACGGAGTCGGTGGCGCGGAAAACGGTGCTGCCATCGTTCGTCCGTCTCTGGCCCGGATGAACGTCTGAGCGATCGTCAGCGCCGTTGTCGGGATCATCGTCGCGAGCCGCAGCGGTCGTTTCGCCACGTTGACAAATCCGCTGGTGGCGATCTGCAGCAGGCTGGCCCGCCCGGCGCCGGGCTTTGGCTGCGGCGCGGGCGCGTCCGGCACCGCGCTGCACAGCTGCGCGAGCAGGTTGGCGCCGGCGACACCGTCGACCACCGAGTGGTGCACCTTGAGCAACACCGTCAGCCCGTCGTCCCGGGCTCCGCCCTCGATCACCCACATTTCCCACAGGGGGTGGTCGCGGTCCAGCGGCAACCCCGCGATATGCCCGCAGATCTCGGAGATTTCGCGCCGGCCCCCGGGAGTCGGCGCCGCAACCCGGTGCAGGTGTCGCCGCAGCTCGAAACCCTCGTCGTCGACCCACACCGGATGGTCGGGGTTCCATTGGGTGTCGGCCAGCTTCATCCGGAATTCCGGTACAGCCTTGACGTGCCTGGCCAGCATCCCGCGCAACCGCGGGTACGAATAACCCCCGGGCATCGTCGAGGTGTCGAGTTCCAGGACACAGCACACATTCAGCGGCTGAGTCGGAGTCTCCATGTAGAGAAAGAAAGCATCAAGTCCGCTTAATCGTTCCATAGCCGCCTGCTCGACTAGTTAACGTGCATAAGAATTTTCCCGATCTACCCCGGACCCAAATCTTGTGGCTCCCCATCGAGCATCTGCACCGAGGTTCCGCACCGCGTACCCGGTTGACGCCTCAGCTAAACCAGCAATTCGCGCGGCCGCACCGAGCGTGTGCCTTATGAAGGCGAAACGCAATCGGCTCCGCCGTAAGCCCCACGTTCGGCGCATGATTCGCCGGCGGGTTCGCCCGCCCAGCGGTTCAGCGCGCCGGCCAACTCGGCGGCGCTGGGCAGCCGTTGCTGTGCCCATGCGACGTAACCGTCGGGACGGACCAGGACAGCCGCCGGAAGTGAAGTGTCGCAATGTGTTTCGTATTGCACGCCCGGGCGGTCACCGATGTCACCGACGGGTCCGCTGGTCAGCAGCACGAATCGGCCGCTGCGCAGCTGCTCGTACAGCCTGCCGCCGTCGCAGTTGACGTCGGGCATCCGCCTGCCCACCAGCGGGTGGTCCGCGCGGGACGAGCGGGGGTAGGTGATGCCGATGCCGCTGAGTCGCTCGGCCGCGATCCGGCGGCTGCGCGGGAAGTTCAGGATCATGCGGACGACGAAGCGCTGCACGAATCGGCGGATCGCGGACCGACCCAGCACCAGCTGATTGAACATGTCGGTCATGGCCAGCACGGCGGCGCCAACCGGGTGCCGCTCGGATTGATAACTGTCCAGCAACACCTCGGCGTTCTCGCCGCGCAGATCGCCGCGCACGACGGAAGCCAGTTTCCAGCCGAGGTTCATCGCGTCGCCGATGCCGGTGTTCATGCCCTGTCCGCCGATCGGGGAATGCACGTGCGCCGCATCACCGGCGAGGAAGACCCGTCCTGCCCGGTAACGCCTGGCTTGCCGCCGCTCACTGAGAAAACGTGAGCTCCAACGCATCTCGCTGATACCGAAGTCCTCATTGGCGATCCGGCCCAAGGCGTCATTTATGTCGGCCATGCTCACCGGTGTGCTCAGCGATTCCTGCTCCCGCAGCCGGTCCCAGACGATCGCGCGATACCAACCGTCGCCGAACGGCAGTACCAGCACCACGCCCTCGTTATTGGTCCGCGCGAACGCCAGCTCCTCGGGCGGCCTGGTCAGTCGCACGTCGGCCAGCATGATGTGCGTCGCGTACTGCTTGCCGACGAAGTCGACATCGAGCAGGCGCCGCACCGCGCTGTGCGCGCCGTCGCACCCGACGACGTAGCCGGCCCGAACCAAGTCGCCGTTGGCGAGTGCGATGTCGACGCCGGCACCGTCCTGTTCGAGCCCGGCGACTTCGGCCCCGCGGATAACCCGCACGCCGAGCCGTTCGGCCCGGGCGGCCAACACGTGTTCGGTGCCGCTCTGCGGAACCATCAGGATGAACGGGTAGCGCACCCGCAGTTCCTCGGCCAGCGACACCGTCGCGCCCGGCACCGGCGCCACCGAGCCGACCGCGAAACCCCTCTTCAGAACGTCGTCGACCAGCCCGCGGCTGTCGAGCAGTTCGAGGGTGCGTGCGTGGATGGCGAATGCTCGGGTGATGTTCGTCGATTGCTGGCGCCGTTCCAGCACGGCCACGCGAACTCCGCGCATCGCCAGCTCACACGCCAGCATCAGGCCGGTCGGCCCGGCGCCGATGACGGCGACATCAAGGTTTGCAAGCGTGCTCTCAGGCATCGGTAGCTCCTTCGTGGTTGGTGCCCTCAGCTTCGCGCCGGCGGGGTGCCGTTCGAATCAGTGAAGTCACCAGTCCCGTTCGCCGGTCACCCCTACGATCAGTGCTGTGCTGCACGGCCGCGAGGGGGAATGCGCCCAGGTAGATCGTCTGTTGGCCGCCGCACGGGCCGGGCACAGCGGCACCCTGGTGTTGCGTGGGGAGGCCGGTATCGGCAAGTCGGCGCTGCTGGAGTTCGCCGCCGCCAATGCCGCCGGCATGCGACTCTTGCGCACCTGCGGAGTCCCCACCGAAGCGCAGTTGCCGTTCGCCGCGCTGCACACCCTGCTGCTGCCCGTGCTGGACCACAACGACGCGATTCCCGATCGGCAGCGTGCCGCGCTGCTCGGCGCCTTTGGCCTGGGCCCGGCCACCGACGAGGGCCGCTTCCTGACCTCCCTGGCCGTGCTGAGCCTGCTCGCCGAGACAGCCGAATCGGGGCCGGTGCTGTGTCTGGTCGACGATGCCCAATACCTCGACGGCCCGTCGGCCGAGGCGCTGACATTCGCCGCCAGACGGGTGCACGCCGAGGGCATCGTCATGCTCTTCGGCGCACGGGACGATCCCGCACGCCATTTCGCCGCCCCGGACCTGCCGCAGGTGCGGCTCGACGGGCTGGGCCCCGACGCGGCCGCGGCCATGCTGGCCGAACACACAGACGCCCCGGTAGCCGAGCGGGTCCGGGACCGCTTGGTTGCCGACACCCTGGGCAATCCGCTGGCCCTGACCGAACTGGCGCGATCGCTTTCCGCGGACCACATCGCGGGCCGCGCTCCCCTGCCCGACCCGCTGCCGGTCAGCACCGATCTGGAGCGCTTCTATCTCGATCGTGCCGGGGACCTGCCCCTCGATACGCAAACCATGCTGCTGGTGGCTGCCGCCCACGACAGCGGGCAACTCGACGGCGTGCTGCGCGCCGCGCAAGCGCTGGATGTCGGGCCGGGCACGCTCGACCAAGCCGAAGCGGCCGGGTTGTTGCGGGTGAAATCGGGGGTCGTGGCGTTCGTCCAGCCGTTGATGCGGTCGGCAATCTACCGTGGTGCCACCTCACAGCGGCGACGCCAGGTCGAGCGCGCGCTGGCTGCCTGTCTGGACGACGACACCGATGCGGACCGCAAAGCGTGGCATCTGGCCAAGGCAGCGGCCGGACCGGACGCCGACGCGGCCGATGCCCTGTATGCGGCGGGCTGCCGAGCCGGCGTGCGGGGCGGACACGATGCGGCTGCCGCCGCATTCGAGCGTTCGGCGGCGCTCAGCGGTGCTCCCGCGCTGCGGGCGGCCCGGCTTACCGATGCCGCCGCGGCCGCCTGGTCGGCGGGACAACCGCAACGGGCCCGAGGCTTGTTGGATCAAGCCCTGCCGCTGGCCGATTCGCCGCAACTGCGGGGGCGCATTGCGCACCTGCACGGGCAGATCGAAGCGCACTGCGGAACCCCATCGGCGGCATACGCCATCCTGGTGGGCGGGGCGGAGGTGGTCGCCGCGCTGGAACCAGCGCAGGCAGCGCAGATGCTCGGCGAGGCGGGCCAACTCGCCTGGGCCGGCGGTGACCTGATGCGTCTCGACGAGATCGGCGGCCGGCTCGCCGCCCTTCCCGCGGCACAAGACCCGAATTTCGTTGCCGGACATGTGATCCAGGGCTTGGCGGGTTTGCTGCGCGGCGACACCACGGCCACCGCGGCGAAGCTGCGCGCGGCAGTCGAGATGGCCACCGTGAGCCGGGAGCCCCGGGTGCTGATGGGCGCCGCCGCGGGCGCGATGTTCCTCGGTGAGGATTCGCGGGCCATCGATCTGTTCAGCACTGCCGTCGCCAAGACCCGCGCCGCCGCCGACTTGGCCTTGTTGCCGCTGCTGCTGGGTCCGTTGGCCATGGTCGAGATGTTGACCAGCCGGTACGCGACCGCCCTGGCGGACGCCACCGAGGGGCTGCGCCTGGCCGAGGAGACCAGCCAGCACAATCCCGCCGCACACCTGCACGCCGTGTTGGCCTTGATCGCGGCGGTGCAGGGCCGGGCCCAGGATTGCCGCGATCACGCCGGCGCCGCGCTGGCGCAGGCGATCTCCTTCCGCCTCGGACCGCATGCGGCCATCGCGTCCTGGGCGCTCGCCATCCTGGACCTGGGTGCCGGACGCCCGGCGGAAGCGTTCGACCGGCTCGCGGCGCTGGCCGGGGCGGCGCCCGGCGAGGGCAACCAGATGGTCAGTTTGATGGCCACTTCGGACCTGGTCGAGGCGGCGGTGCGAACCCAACGAGCGGCCGTAGCGGCCAGTCACCTGGACGGGCTGCACGTGTGGGCGCACGACACCGGCGCGCAGTGGGCGCAAGCTCTCGTCGCCCGCTGTCAGGCCCTGCTGGCAACCGATGACGAGCAGGACCGGCAGTTCGGCGTCGCACTGAATTTGCACGCGCAGGGCGGACGGCCACTCGACACCGCCCGAACGCAACTGCTGTACGCAGAGCGCCTGCGGCGGCGCCGGCGCCGCACCGAGGCGCGCAAGTTGCTGAGTTCGGCACTCGAGACGTTCGAGCGCCTCGGCGCCGCGCCGTGGGCCGAACAGGCCCGCACCGAGCTCCTGGCAACCGGGGCCACGGCACGCAAACGCGATGCGGGCACCACAGAGAAGCTGACACCGCAGGAGCTGCAGATTGCCCGGTTCGTCAGCGCGGGCGAGACCAACCGCTCGATCGCGACGCTGATGTTTCTCAGCCCGCGCACCGTGGACTACCACCTGCGCAAAATCTTCGTGAAGTTGGGGCTGTCGTCGCGCGCCGAGTTGATCCGCATGTCGTTGAGCGACAATGCTGGACAACTGACATGACCGCCGGGGCCAGCGCGATCACCATCTTCCATACTCCGACCGACCCAGACAGATTCGATGCCTGGGTCGGCCGGTGTCTTGCCACGGCCGGCCGAGCCGCCGGTTTCGTCGGTGCCCGCCGGTCGGTGCACAGCGGCGGGCATCTCGATTGGGCGGTGGAGGTGCGTTTCACCGATACCGCATCGCTGGACTCGTGGCTCGACGGTGCCGAACGCCGAGCCGTCCTCGACGACGGTGCGGCACAGGGTTTCTGGCCCGCCACGGTGGATCTCATTCTCGCCGAGGGTGAGTTGCCACCGGCCGAGGCGGGCGTCTTCCTGCACCAGGTCGCTCCCGGGAAGGAGGCGGAATTCATTGTCGCACAGCGCGATTTGACGTCGGTCAGTTCGGCCTTCCCTGGTTACGAAGGTACGGTGCTGTTTCCGGCCGACGACTCCGGGCAATGGATGTCGATACTGCGCTTCCGCACCCCGCGGCAGCTCGCCGGCTGGATTCAATCCAGTGCGCGCCGAGAGGCCCTACCCCGCCTACGCGAGGAATTGACCAGAGACTTCGCCGAACTGCCTCGCAGCGCGCCGTTCGGGTCGACGGTCCGTGTCGCCGACGGCCAGACGAAGATCACGCCGGCCTGGAAGTCGGCGATGCTGGTGGTGCTCTGTCTCTATCCGACGGTGGTGTTGCTGTCCAACTGGCTGTCGCCCGAACTCGGCCGGCTCGGCATCAATCCGGCCGGTGAGATCTTGATCGGCAACGTCATCAGCGTCGCGTTGCTGCAGTGGGTGCTCGTCCCGGCCGCGTCGCGCCCGTTCCGGCGCTGGCTGGACCCGATCGACGGGGCATCGGCTCGGGTCAGCGTGGCCGGGTCGGCGGTGATCGTCGTGGGTTATGCACTGCTGCTGGCGTTCTTCTCCCTGGTCGGTTAGTCACGCGCCGATCATTGTGTGCAGTTCATCCACCGACCACGGTGGGCTGTCCCGGTGGTCCCGGTAGCCCAGCAGCCGCGGCGTGGGCCGGTCGAATCGGCCGACGAAACCGCCTGCGGCAACCAGGATCTGGCCGGTGACGTCGCGTGCCAGATCGCTGGCTAGGTAGGCGTACACCGGCGCCACGTAATGCGGCGGCGGCGCGTCGAGCGAGGCGCGCATGGTCATCTCGTCCAGCAGTCCGCGGCGATGCAGGTCCTCGATCTGCTGCCGGTAGTCGGGTCCGGTGGAAATCCGGGTCCGGGCCCCGGGACAGACCACGTTGGCCCGCACCCCATGCCCTTTCAGCTCCGCGGCGATGGCCATCGTCAGGCCGTTGACGGCGCCCTTGCCCGCGGGGTAGCCGGTGCCGCCGTAATCGCCGAGGAAGGCCACCGAGCTGGTGTTGATGATCGCGCCGTGGCCCTGCGCGGCCATCACCGGAGCCGCCACCCGGCAGGTGTGGAACACGGTGCCCAGATGCGCACCGATCAGCGTGTCGAACTCCGCCGGCGAGATCTGCAGGATCGACGAACCAGGCGGCTCAGCGATTCCCGCACAGTTGATCAGGATGTCCAACCGTCCGAAGGTGTTGGTGCACTCTTCGATCAGGGCAGCCGCGACGCGTTCATCGTCCGCTGCACCGGGCACACCGGTGGCCCGGGCCCCCGCGGCTTGCAGCGCGTCCACAGTGTCCTGCACGGCGGCCTCGTCCCGGCCGTTGATCACGACGGCGGCGCCTTGATTGCCGAGCAGTTCGGCGACAGCCCGGCCGATGCCGCGGCTACCGCCCACCACCACCGCGCGGCGGTCGGCGAGCAGAGCGTGCTCAGCTTGGCGCAGATCGGCGTCACGGTAGGCGTGGCCCTGTTGCTCAACGCCCTTTTGGTGCGCACTTTCATGCTGCCCGCCGTGATCGTCGTCTTTGACCGCTGGTTGTGGTGGCCGCGCGAAGCGGTCAGTGATGAGCCGGAGCGCGAACCGGTGACCGCCAGCGCATGAGCGAGCACGCTCTGCTCGCCGACCGCCGCGCGGTGGTGGTGGGCGGTAGCCGCGGCATCGGCCGGGCTGTCGCCGAACTGCTCGGCAATCAAGGCGCTCA
>NZ_LZKQ01000091.1 GCF_001668675.1 Mycobacterium asiaticum
CAGTGCAGTGATAGCCGCCAGGGGGGCCAGGATGTCGAAAGCGAACAGCCGCCACGCGTTTCTCATCGGATCGACTCCAGCTTCGAGATCATCAGTTTGTTGTCGACGTTGGAGACGTCCAGGCGCAGGCTCCAGTGCACGGTCTGTGGCTTGCCGCCGGCATTCTCGCTGAGCGAGGTCGCGATCAGCATCACCGAGTCGGTCCGGGTGGCGAACGCGGGCAGCTTCGTGGTCACCACCGGACGGGGGCTGCCGGGCTGGGTGTCCAGGTCGCGGTGCACCGTGTCGATGGCCACCGCCTCGATCTGGCCGGTGCTGCGGCTCTGCAGTTTGGCCACCACCTGCCGGTAGGGCTGGACGGCGGCGTCGAAGTCGGTGTTCAGCTGGCCCACCGTGCCGTCGTGCAGGCGCTGCAGGCTGGCGTCGATGTTGCTGCTGTTCATGTTGATCAGTACGTCGGTCCAGTCGGTGGCCGCCTGCATCACCCGGGACAGGTAGACGCGCTCGGCGGAGTCGTCGCGGTGCGTGGTCCAGATCATTGCGCCGAGCACCACCGCCGCCACCGCGATCAGTCCCAGCACGGTCGATGCGATGCCGTAAGTGGAGAACACGCCACCGTCCCCGGCCTCGTCCTCGTCTTCGTCCGCGTCCTCGTCGAAGTCTTCGATCTCGTCTTCGGCTTCGTCGACGTCCTTGGCCGCCTTGGTTTTCTGCTGGTCAGGCATGGCCCGATCGTTGCACCCGAAAACAGATGGAAGGATGGCGGGGTGACAGTAGAGACCATTCGCTCGGGGATCGACCTGAGCTACGTCGACGCCACCGCCCGCCCCCAGGACGACCTTTTCGGGCACGTGAACGGCCGCTGGCTGGCCGAATACGAGATCCCGGCCGACCGGGCGACCGACGGCGCCTTCCGCACCCTGTTCGACCGCGCCGAGGAGCAGGTACGCGACCTGATCATCGAGGCATCCGAAAGCGGGGCGGCGTCGGGCACCGACGAGCAGCGCATCGGCGACCTGTACGCCAGCTTCCTCAACGAGGACGCCGTCGAGCGCCGCGGCCTGCAACCGCTGCACGAGGAGCTGACCACGATTGACGGCGCCGCCGATCGCACGGCGCTGGCCGCGGTGGTGGGGTCCCTGCAACGCACCGGGGTGGGCGGCGGCATCGGACTGTACGTCGACACCGACTCGAAGAACTCCAGCCGTTACCTGGTGCACTTCAGCCAGTCCGGGATCGGGCTGCCCGACGAGTCCTACTTCCGCGACGAGCAGCACGCCGATGTGCTGGCGGCCTACCCCGGCCACATCGCCCGGATGTTCGCCTTGGTGTACGGCGGTGAGCCCGACGATCACGCCGACACCGCCGCGCGCATCGTGGCGTTGGAAAGCAAGCTCGCCGCCGCCCACTGGGACGTGGTCAAGCGCCGCGACGCCGACCTGACCTACAACCTGCGCACGTTCGCCGACCTGCAGAGCGAGGGCGGCGGGTTCGACTGGGGCGGCTGGGTCACCGGCCTGGGCACCACCCCCGAGGTGGTTGCGGAAGTGGTTGTGCGTCAACCCGATTACCTCACCACCTTCGCCCAGCTGTGGAACAGCGAGGATCTCGATGACTGGAAGAGCTGGGCGAGGTGGCGGCTGATCCGGGCCCGCGCACCCTGGTTGACCGACGCGATGGTCGCCGCGGACTTCGACTTCTACGGCCGCAGGCTCACCGGCACCGAGCAGATCCGCGACCGCTGGAAGCGGGCGGTGGCGCTGGTCGAGACGCTGATGGGCGACGCGGTCGGAAAGTTGTACGTGCAGAAGCACTTTCCACCGGGGGCCAAGGCCCGCGTCGACGAGTTGGTGGACAACCTGCGCGAGGCGTACCGGATCAGCATCAGCGACCTGGACTGGATGACGCCGCAGACCCGGGAGCGGGCGCTGACCAAGCTGGCCAAGTTCACCGCCAAGGTCGGCTACCCGGTGAAGTGGCGGGACTACTCCGCGCTGGTGATCGACCGCGACGATCTGTACGGCAACTACCAGCGGGGCTATGCCGTCAACCACGACCGCGAGCTGGCCAAGCTGGGCGGGCCCGTCGACCGGGACGAATGGTTCATGACGCCGCAGACCGTCAACGCCTACTACAACCCAGGGATGAACGAAATCGTCTTTCCCGCAGCCATTCTGCAGCCGCCGTTCTTCGACGCCGAGGCCGACGACGCCGCCAACTACGGCGGTATCGGCGCGGTGATCGGGCACGAGATCGGGCACGGCTTCGACGACCAGGGCGCCAAGTACGACGGCGACGGCAACCTGGTGGACTGGTGGACCGATGACGACCGCACCGAATTCGGCGCCCGGACCAAGGCGCTGATCGAACAGTACGAGGACTACACGCCCCGTGGACTGGACGGCAACCACCACGTGAACGGCGCCTTCACCGTCGGGGAGAACATCGGCGACCTCGGTGGCCTGTCCATCGCGCTGCTGGCCTACCAGTTGTCGCTGGGCGGCGAGCCCGCGCCGGTGATCGACGGCCTGACCGGCGTGCAGCGGGTGTTCTTCGGCTGGGCCCAGGTGTGGCGGACGAAATCCCGTGCGGCCGAGGCTATTCGGCGGCTCGCGGTAGACCCGCACTCACCGCCGGAGTTCAGATGCAACGGCGTGATCCGCAACCTCGACGCGTTCTACGAGGCGTTCGAAGTCGCGGAGGACGACCAGCTGTTTCTGGAACCCCAACGCCGCGTGCGCATCTGGAACTAGGTATGCCGAGCAGGGGGGCACCTCCCCCTCGCGAGCAGACGCAAAAGCACCCCGACACGCCGTTAGAAAGGGACTTTCGCGTCTTCTCGGCAGGGTTCGATCCGGGCCGGCACGTGCTTGTGCCACGGCGTTCCCGCGTAGGAGTCGCGCCAACTGGTCGAGGTGAGCGAGTTGGGCGCCACCCCCGGCACCACCGTCCGACCGTCCTCGTCCACATAGTCCAACCCGAAACCGTTGGGCAGCGAGGCATGTCCGGGCAGCATCACCTCGGTGATCTCCACGGTCGCCTCGGCGCTGCCGGCCGCCGTGGTGATCCGCGCCCGACCGCCGTCGGTAAGCCCAAGCAACTGCGCGTCCGCCACGCTGACCCGCAGCGCCCCGTCGGCGTCGCGTTTACGCCAGGACGGGTCACGGAAGATGTCGTTGGCGGTGTAGGCGCGACGCTCCCCCACCGACAGCACGATCGGCAGTTCCGCGGTGGTCAGCTGGGCCGGTGTCGCGGCGAGCGCCTCGAGATCGGCCAGCATCTCCGGGATTTCCAGCGCGATCTTGTGGTCGGAGTGACTGATCAGCGCGAAGTCGTCCTCGTAGTTGTGCACCGTGAACGTCACGCCCGACGGTCCGGCGAGAATCGCGTCGAACAACGCGTTGCCGTCGGCGTGGCCGGCCCGCCGCACCGCGTCGGGGTAGGTCATCGCCGTCTTCTGTGCGAGCCCCCACACCGCCGCCGCCCCCGCCATTCCCTCGGGCAGGGTGGGCCCGAGGGTTTCGTAGAGGACGTAGGGCAGCAGCTTCGACATGACGGGATTGCCGGCCACCGTCGGGAGAAACGCCTCGGTGAACGCCCGGCGGCCCTGCTGCGCGGCCTCGCGCAGCGGCCGTAGCTCGGCGTCGTCGATGACGCCCAGGGCACGCACCAGCCTGGCCCAGATCTCCGGCTCCGGCAGCGTACCGGGCAGCGGTTCGAGCAGCGGCCGGCGCAGCTGAAAACCGTTGGCCGGGAACTCGAAATTGAAGAAGGTGGCTTCCGGCTTCTCGAACTGGGAAGCCGCGGGCAACACGTAGTGGGCCAGCCTGGCGGTCTCGGTCATCGCGACGTCGACCACCACCATCAATTCCAGCGATTCAAAGGCCTTGCGGCACGCCGTCGAATCGGCCAGCGAGTGCGCGGGATTGCCGCTCTCGACGATCATGGCGCGGAACCGGTCCGGGTGATCGGTCAGAATCTCCTCCGGCACGGCATTGGCCGGTATCAGCCCGGCGATGATCGGCGCGCCGGTGACGGGCGTCTTGCCGGAGACCGTGCTGAAAAGCGGCGCGAACGATGAATGCAGGTGCTGGGCACCCTTTTTCGCGAAGTTGCCGGTCAGGATCCACAGCAGCTTGTTGAGGTAGGAACACAGGGTGCTGTTCGGTCCCTGCTGGACGCCCAGGTCCTCGAACACCGCCACACTGTCCGCACCGGCGATGCGTCGGGCCGCCGCCCGTAGCAGCTCCTCATCCACGCCGCAGCGCCCCGCATAGTCTGCGACGGGAACCGCACGCAGCTGCGCACGAACGGGTTCCACTCCGTGCACGTGCTCGGCGAGAAACGCTTCGTCGCAGAGGTTTTCCTGGACGAGCACGGCGGCCAGTGCCGCCAGGCACCACGCGTCCGTCCCAGGCCGCACCCGCAGGTGGAAGTCGGCCATCTTGGCGGTGTCGGTGACGACGGGGTCGATCACAATCATCGACCGCGCCGGATCTTTGGCGATCTCGTTGAGCACCACCCGGGCCCGCGGGAAACTCTGCGACATCCAGGGGTTCTTGCCGACGAACACCGACACCTCGGCATGCTCGAACTCGCCGCGGGTATGGCTGCCGTACAACTGCGCATCGACCCAGGCCTCGCCGGTCTTCTCCTGCGCCAACGCATTAGACCGGTACTTGGCCCCCAGCGCCTTCAGGAACGCCCCGCTGTAGGCCCCGCCCAGGTGGTTGCCCTGCCCGCCGCCGCCGTAGTAGAAGATCTTGTCGCCGCCGTAGGTGTCCCGGATGTGCTTGAACCCCTCGGCGATCTCGACAATCGCGGTGTCCCAGTCGATTTGCTCGAAAGTACCGTCCGGGCGCCGACGCATCGGCGACGTCAGCCGGGCGCGGTTGTTCTGGTAGTGGTCCAGCCGCAGGGCCTTGTTGCAGGTGTAACCCTGCGACCATGGATGCTCTTTATCGCCCCGGATTCGCGCCAACCTGCGGTCTTCTACCTGGACGACGATGCCGCAATTGCACTCGCACAGGATGCAGGCGGTGTGCTGCCACTCATTGGCCATCGGGCAGGCTCCTTTCAAATGCCTCGCGCAACTGACGGTGCACGACGTCCAACGGCGTCAGGTCGCGCCGGGCCCGGGCCAGCAGTAGCGCACCCTCGAGTGCGGTGAGGGTCAGGGTCGCCAACTCCGCCGCCCGGTCCGGCGCCACACCGTCAGTGACGAGACGCTGGCCGATCAGCCCCGTCCAGCGGTCGAACACCGCCGCCGCGCGTTCGACCACCGGGGCCATCCGCTCGCGGTCCTGCGGCTCGCCGGCTTCCACCGCCACCGCGGCGATCGGGCATCCGGCCCGGTAGTCGGTGCTGAGCAACTGCTCGCGGTACCAGTCGATCATCGCGTCCAGCAAATCGAGGCCGCCGCCGGCCCGGGAGATCAAGTCGGCGACGTATTCACCGGCGTAATCCACGGCTTCGCACAGCAGTTGAGTCCGCCCGCCGGGGAAGTGGTGGTAAGCCGATCCGCGCGGCGCGCCGCTGTGTGCCAGCACATCAGATATCGCCGTCGCATGGGCGCCGCGTTCCCTGATCAGAAGCGCAGCCGACACCACCATCCGCTCGCGTGGACTGCGCATCAGGCTCCCAGAGACATCCTAGAAGGATATGTATGACGCTCTACATACTGGCACGCCATGCCCGAAATCGCCAGACCCGTCCAATACCAGCAACTGGTCGTTCACTTGTCACACTCAATGCGACGAAACGCCGCGTAATATCCACGGCAACATCAGAATCGCCATTAACTTAGTCACGTGACCGGCTCACCGATGTCACGTCGCACCCTGCTCACCGCGACGGTTGCCGCCGGGACCGCGGCCGCGCTGACCCGTTCGATGCCGGTCGCCAACGCGGCGCCGGGTAAGTCGGTGGCGGTGTTCGGGGCGGGCGTGGCCGGGTTGACCGCGGCGCACGAGCTCGCCGAGCGCGGCTACACCGTCACGGTGTACGAACGCAAGGCCCTCGGCGGCAAGGCGCGTTCGATTCCGGTGCCGAACTCCGGCGCGAGTCCGCTGCCGGCCGAACACGGCTTCCGGTTCTTCCCCGGCTTCTACCGCAACGTCACCGACACCATGCGTCGGATCCCGTTCCCGGGCAACCGCAATGGCGTCTGGAACAATCTGACCCGCGCGACGTCGTATCTGCATTCGGGCCTGGGCCGCGCGGACCTCACCATCCCACTGCCGTTTCCGCTGCCCACCATCCCGAACCCGATCACGCCGAAGTCGTTCATCGAATCGGTGACCACCGTGCTGCAGACGCTCTTCCGGCTGCCGTTGTGGGAGGCGGCGTACGCGGCACAGAAGCTGGCCGTCTACGTAACCAGTTGCGACGAACGCAAGCTCGGTCGTGGGACCACATGACGTGGGAGGACTACATCGGCGCGAACAAGCGGTCGGTGGAGTACAACCGGTACCTCGCCGACGGGATCATCCGTAATCTCGCCGCGTCGAAGTCCAGGGACGCCAGCGCGCATTCGATCGGGCTGGTCGGCGAGGCCTCGGTGTGGTCGATCCTGTTGTTCGGCAACGACACCGACTGCAAGGGCTTCGACCGGGTGCTCAACGGCCCCACCAGTTCCCAGTGGCTTGATCCGTGGGTGGACCACCTCACCTCGATGGGTGTGACTTTCAGGGTGGGACAAGCTCTTTCGCGCCTGACACCGAATGGCCGGCACATCACCTCGGCGACCGTCGTCGACGCCAACGGCATCGGGCAACCGGTCGTCGCGGACTGGTACGTCTCGGCGATCCCCTGCGAGAAGCTCGCCGCCGTCCTCACCGATGACGTCATCGCCGCCGATCCGGGCCTGGCCAACGTGGCCGCGCTACGCACCGAGTGGATGAACGGGCTGATGTTCTATCTCCGGGAGCGGGTGGACGTCACCAAGGGCCACGTCAACTATGTCGACTCGGGGTGGGGCATCACGTCGATCAGTGAAGAGCAGTTCTGGAAACGCAGCCTCACCACCTATGGCGACGGCACCGTCAAAGACTGTCTCTCGGCGATCCTTTCGGACTGGAGCACGCCGGGAAACTTCAACGGCAAGAGCGCGCGGCAATGCACCCCCGCCGAAATCGCCGCCGAAGCGTGGGCCCAGATCAAAGCCCACCTCAATGACACCGGTCACGTGCTCGACGACGGGATGCTGCATTCCTGGTTCCTGGACCCGGCGATCATCGATTCGGGGACACCCAACGTGCGAAACGACGAGCCGCTGTTCATCCAGGATCCGGGCTCGTGGGGGCGGCGCCCCACGTCGGGCACCGGCATCGACAACCTGTTCCTGGCCGGGGAGTGGGTTCAGACCGACCAGAACGTCACGACCATGGAGGGCGCCAACGAAGGCGGACGCCAGGCCGCCAACGCGGTGCTGCACGCGTCGGGCTACTCCGGTCAGACGGTCAGGATCGTCACGCTGTTCCAGGCGCCGTGGTGGAAACCGCTGAAAGCCGCCGACACGGCGCGCTACCGGGCCGGTAAGCCCAACGTGCTGGACCTGCTGGACACGCGCCGGCCGGGGAGCTGACCCGGATCAGCTCATCCAATCGTTGGACCCGTCGTTGCGGGTGTAGGTGCCGACCGAGTTCTTCACGATGATCGGATCGCCAGGACCGAAGTTGGTGAAGAACCACTTGGCGTTGGCCGGGCTGAGGTTGATGCAACCGTGGCTGACGTCGCGGCGGCCCTGGTCGTCGACCGACCACGGCGCGCTGTGCACGAAGTTGCCGCTGTTGTCGAATCGGACGGCGTCGGCGACCGTGATCTTGTAGCCGTTGGCCGAGTTGACCGGGACACCGTAGGTCGAGGAGTCCATCACCACCGAGGCCATCTTCTCCTGCACGTAGTAGGTGCCGTTGGCGGTCTGGTGGCCGCCCGACGCCATGCCCATCGACATCGGGAAGGTCTGCACCACGGTCCCGTTGCGCGCGACGATCAATTGGTGGGTGGCGTCGTCGGCGGTGGCGATCAGCTGATCGCCGGTCCGGAAGCTGGACACCGTGCCGCCCGCGTCGACGGTCACGTCGGTGTGGGCGGGCCAGAAGCTCAGCGGACGCCAGCGCAACTGCGTGGGGGTCTGCCAGTAGAACTTGCCGTCGACCGGCGGCGTGGAGGTCACCCGGATCGCGGCTTCGGTGGCGCCGGCGTCGTCCACCCGGGCTGGGAAGTCGATGATGATCGGCTGGGCCACGCCCACCGTCGCGCCGTTGGCGGGAGCGATCCGCGGCGGCCCGAACGGCGCCGTGCCGACAAACGGCGGCGGGGCGAACGGCGGCGGAGCGTCCGCGGCGGGCACAGCCGGCGGCGCGATCACCCCGGGATCATCGGGGGCCGGGTCAGGGTCGGCCAGCGCGGTGCCCGCGCTCAGCATCAGCAGGCAACCGACGACTGAGCCGACCAAGGCGGCCCTCAGTGCCCCTAGCGTCCCGAAACCGCGTCCCCACATGAGCATCCCTCCGGTCGTGTTTATAACTGCCAGTCTGATGCACCGTCGGGCTTGTTGTAGACCCCGACGGAGTTCTTCACCACGACGGGATCACCGCTGCCGAAGTTGTCGAAGAACCACTTGGCGTTGGACGGGCTCAGGTTGATGCAGCCGTGGCTGACATCGCGCCGGCCCTGATCACCCACCGACCACGGCGCACTGTGCACGAAGTTGCCGCTGTTGTCGATCCGGACGGCGTCGGCCACCGTCACCTTGTAGCCGTTGGCCGAGTTCACCGGCACCCCGTAGGTGGACGAGTCCATCACCACCGAGGCCATCTTCTCCAACACGTAGTACGTGCCGTTCGGGGTCTGGTGGCCACCAGAGGCCATCCCCATCGACATCGGGAAGGTCTGCACCACGGTCCCGTTGCGGGTGATGGTCATCTGGTGGGTGGCGTCGTCGGCGGTGGCCACCAACGCGTCACCGGTCCGGAAGCTGGACTTGGTGCCGGCCGC
>NZ_LZKQ01000092.1 GCF_001668675.1 Mycobacterium asiaticum
GCGGGGAGTTGTGAAAAAGACCCCCCCTAGGAAATAGCCCCGACGGCGCGGCGCCGGCGGTGCGCATACCCGAACTCGGGCGCCGCGTCTTCTAGCCGATGAGACTGTGCCAGGCATCCTCGGCTCGGCTTAACACCACCGAGGCGCCTGGGTACCCACAGGTGATAGCGGCCACCATCCGTGAAACGACGCAGAGATGACTGAATGCCGTTGTCTCTCAAGCCCTCAAGCTATTGCAGAGACCCGGGGGTGGATCGCACGGATCTTCGGCTACGGCCCATGCCGTACAAGCGCTGGGCAATACCCAGCGCTGCTCACACCAACTGACTAAAGGGTGTTGGTGTAGGACATGGATTGGGCGACCTGCTGCGGCAGGGTGTTCAACAAGAACGGAACGATACCGCCGAACTTGGTTCCGCCGAGTGGCACGTTGAGGTCTGGAAGCAGCGGTAGGTTCAGAAGTAGTTCGCTCAATGGCACGGTGGCCGAAATCTCGTGCGGTGGAACGAGAAGCCCGGTAAGGGGCAAGTGAGCAATGGTCGGCAGCGTGACCGGGAGACCGAGCAGTTCCACTGTCACCGGAAGCGGCTGATCGATGATGACTTCCCCATTGAGGAAGCCGTCCAGAACGTATGCCGGCGTGTTTCCGATGGCGCTCGCTGCGCCCAGAAGGTCTCCGTTGGCCAACGAGGTCGAGAAGAATGTCGCGCCTTCCGCCAGACCGTCGAGGCCGGCGAATGGCGGTCCCAGGATCGCAAAGCCCAACTGTAGGGGCAGCCCGAAGATGGCTTCGCCGGCGAGGCTGGCACCGAAGTTCGGACTCAGTGGGTCGAGGTTGAAGGTGAATGCGAAATCGGCAGACACACCGGCGTTGGTAAGCGTGCCAATTCCGTTGGCCAAGTTCCGCGCCATCATGCCAGGGATGGAGTTGGCCGGGAGCAAGTTGGCAGTGCCCTGCGCCTGCTGTCCCAGGGCGGTGAGGATGGGCAGTAGAGCTCCGGCGGGACCCTCAACTCCGATCGGCCCCGCGATGTTGATCGACGGGGCAAGCAGGGTTCCACCAATGCTGATGTCTAGTCCGCTCGTGTCGAACCCTGTGATGAACAGGTCGATGAGGCCATGAGCCCCGTATTGCACGGCCTGGTGGTAATTGCCCTGCTGGATCGCCACACCGGCCAGGTCCAGGTCGTGCTGGAACGTCGGGAAGGTCTGCTGGAGACCGGCGCCGACCGCCGCGAACTGCGTCCCGAGCACATCGGCGAACGCTGTCGCGCCACGCACATAGGTCTCGACCTGCGTCGCAAGGTTGAATGCCGCCAGGTCTTGGAGAGCAAGTTCGATATTCGCCGGCACATTCGCCGGGAAACCCTGAACGAACAGGGCAAGGTCGTGGGCGGCGAGCTGGGCATAGAAGGACTGGTTGACGGCGACTTGGCTCAGGATCGGGAACGGCCGATAGTTCGCACCGAGACTGTTCAGGTTTCGTGCGGTGTTTTCCAGCAGGGTCAGATACGGATTGGGGGCGCCGATGACGCTGGGCGCGACCAGCGCTGTGGGAAATAGCAGGTCCTGCAGCGAGGTGCCGACGCCGCCCAGAATCGGTCCCAGCGGCCCGGGCAATTGACCTAAGCCACCAAGCAGCGGGGTGAGGGCGGGCGCCAGGGGTGATAGAAGTCCCCCGGTGCCGCCGGTCAGTGGGCCCAACAGCCCCGTTAATCCGCCGGTCGAAGTCGTTGAGCCGCCCCCGCCGGTCGTGCCGCCAAGCCCGAGCAGGTCAAGAAGTGGATTTGTCGGCGCGGCCGTGGGAAATCCGAAGCCACCGCTGAACAGGGTCCGCTCGGCATTGGCGATCTCGGCATTGACGTAGGCGGCGGCGCCTCCGTTCAGTAACCGCACGAACTCAGCATTGAACGCTGCCGCCTGGCTGTTGACCGCCTGGAAATCCTGTCCGAAGGCACCGAATAACCGAGCGATGGCGGCGGAGATCTCGTCGCTGGCCGCGGCAGCGATGCCGGTTGTGGGGCCCGCAGCCGCGGTCGCTGCCTCGCTGAGCGAGGAGCGAAGGCCTGCGAGTTGACCTGCTGCGGCGGATACCAGGTCTGTTTCAGCGACCACAAAAGACACGACGATCTCCCCTCGACGCACACCCGACGTTCGTCGGCTGTACCCGCTAGTTATAAGACCTAAACATCAAACTCAAAAATATTTTGAGTCCTCGGTCACCAGGGCCGTAACAGTGCAATCCGTCGCGTGCGGAGCATGGCGCCTTACGTGAGTGCGCCCGCTAACTGCGCGGGCGCGAACGTGAGGAGCGCAGAAACGATGCCGCCCGCTGTGGTACCGCCGAGCGGGAGTGTCACTGGCACACCACCTACTACCGCCGTTGCGGTAAAGCCGCGCAGCGGAGACAGGACTCCGCCGACCGGGATGTTGGCCGTCAGCGAGGTCACTCCCGGAATCGGTGCGAGCGACGGCGGCAGCGGCAGCGGCACCGTGGCCTCACCGTTCAAGAAGCCGTTGGCAATGTTGGCGGGAGCTTCGACCAGTGCGGTCAATGCCGCTTGTGCGTTGCCGGCCTGCGCTGCAGAGATGAATGTGTTCGCGCTGTCGGCAAAGGCGATTGCCGTGGTGATCGGTGAGCCCGCGGCGTCCAGGGCCATCACCAACGGGAAGCCAAAGGTCATCGACAGGGTGGGAATGTTGAACGAGATGTTTGTGTCGGTGATCGTCTGCAGCACGTTGGTGAAGTTCTGAGCAACCTGCCCGGGGATGCTCGCAATGGGCAGCACGTCACCGATGGGCCCCAACAACTGAATATTCGACAAGTCCGTGGCGTCGAGTCCTGTGTAGAAGACATTTATAAACGCCTTGCCGAGTTCATTGACCGCCGCGCTGGTGTTACCCGCGGCCAACAATTGCAGCGCCGACTGCAGGCTCGGCGGTATACCCGCGAGTCCGATGGCGAAGTCCCGCGTGGCGTTTGAAAGCGCGGAGACGGTCAACTGGGTATAGCCGTACTGGTTGGCGAGAACTTGCTGTAGGAAGGGCGCCGGATTCGCCAGCCAGGCATTACCGATGTCCTGCAAGTTCGTGAGCGTGTTGGTGAAGAGGTCTTGATACGGCCCAAGGACGGGCAGAGTGCTTGCCGATACGGCCGCCGCTGCGGGGGCACCGGGCATACCGCTTCTGCCGAAGGCACCTCCCGTGCCTGGCTGACCGCCGTTGCCGTTGGGTCCCGGTGTGGCGCCGGCGCCCCCGGCGCCGCCCACTCCGCCGTCGCCGCCATCGCCGATGAGGTTGGCGTTGCCGCCGCGTCCGCCGTCCGCACCGGCCCCGCCGACACCGTCAGCCCCGGCACCTGCACCGCCGGCGCCACCTGCGCCCCCGGTGCCGCCGTCGCCGTAGAACATGCCGCCGTTTCCGCCGCCGCCGGCTGCGCCACCGTCGCCGCCGAGGCCGGCTTTGCCCGCGGAGGTGGAAGCGCCACCGGTGCCTCCGGATCCGCCATGGCCACCGTTGCCGACGAGGAAGCTGTTGCCGGCGGCGCCGCCCGCCCCGCCCGCGCCGCCCTGCAGATTGTTCGCTGCGGTGGTGCCGCCGGTGCCGCCGCCTCCGCCGTCGCCACCGTTGCCGTAGAACATGCCGGCGGTGCCGCCGTGCCCGCCGGCGCCGCCCCTGCCGCCGCTGCCGGCAAGCAGGGTGGCCGAGTTGGGGCCGCCGGATCCGCCCACACCCCCTGCGCCGCCATTGCCAAGCAAGCTAGCGTTCCCGCCGGCACCCCCAACACCGCCGGTGCCGCCGTTGAGCCCACTCACCGAGGTCAGCCCGCCCGCAGCACCATTGCCACCCGCACCCCCGTCGCCGTACAGCAGCCCGGCACTGCCGCCCTTGCCGCCTGCACCACCACTTCCGCCGATCCCCAATGTGGTCGAACCGGTGCCGCCGTGGCCACCCGCCCCGCCGAATCCAATCAACCCGACATTGCCGCCGGCGCCCCCAGCCGCGCCGCCGGTGCCGTTAGCCGAGCCACCGCCGCCGCCGTTGCCGACCAACGTATTGCCCCCGTTGCCGCCCGCACCGCCAGTGCTCGAACCGCCGTTGCCGCCATTTCCGAACAGAGCATTCCCACCAGCGCCGCCCGCTTGTGAGGCGCTGGATCCACCCGCGCCTCCGTTACCGATGATCCCGCCGTCGGCGCCGGTTGCCCCGGATCCGGCGCCGGCATTGCCTCCATTGCCGATGAAAAGGCCGGCCTTGCCGGCGGCGCGGGCGGCAACGCGGTGCTGGTCGGCAGCGGCGGCGACGGCGGAGCCGGGGGCACCGGCACGACGACGAACGGCGCCGGCGGCGCGGGCGGCAACGCGGTGCTGGTCGGCAGCGGCGGCGACGGCGGAAGCGGGCCGTCGGGCGGCGCCGCCGGCAAGGCCGGCCTTTTCATCGGCAATGGAGGCAATGCCGGCGCCGGATCCGGGGCAACCGGCGCCGGCACCGGCATTGCCTCCATTGCCGATGAAAAGGCCGGCCTTGCCGGCGGCGCCGCCCGCGCTGGTGCGG
>NZ_LZKQ01000093.1 GCF_001668675.1 Mycobacterium asiaticum
CGAGGCGCCCGCCGATACCCGGGTCGGATGCCGCCGGGGTGCACTATCTGCGCAGCTACCACGACGCCGTCGCGCTGAATTCCGTTCTGACCGACGGATCCTCACTCGCGGTGATAGGCGCGGGTTGGATCGGACTGGAGGTCGCGGCCAGTGCCGCCCAGCGCGGCGTGCGGGTCGCGGTTGTGGAGTCGGCCCGGCAACCGCTGCTGGCCGCTCTCGGTGACGAGGTCGGGCGGGTGTTCGCCAACCTGCACCGCGAGCACGGGGTGGACCTTCGGCTGGAAGCCCAGGTCGAACGGATCGTCACCGACGACGGTCGGGCCACCGGGCTCGAACTGGCCGGCGGGTCGACGCTGACCGCGGACGCGGTGCTGGTCGCGGTCGGCGCCAAACCCAATATCGAGCTGGCCGAACAGGGCGGGCTGGATACGGGCGACGGTGGTGTGCTGGTCGACTCGTCACTGCGCACCAGTGACCCCGACATCTACGCGGTCGGCGACATCGCGGCGGCGGAGCACCCGCTGTTCGGGACCCGCATCCGCACCGAGCACTGGGCCACCGCGCTCAAACAACCCGCCGTTGCCGTAGCCGGGATGATGGGCAACCCGGCCGAGTACGCCGAACTGCCGTACTTCTTCACCGATCAGTACGACCTCGGCATGGAGTACGCCGGACACGCCGCCGGCTCCGACCGCGTGGTGTTCCGCGGCGATGTCGGCGGCCGCGAATTCGTCGCCTTCTGGGTGGACGGGGAGAACCGGGTACTGGCCGGGATGAACGTCAACATCTGGGATGTGCTCGACGACGTCAAGGAACTGATCCGCTCCAGGACCACGGTCGACGTCGACCGCCTGGCCGACCCGGCTACTCCGCTGGCTTCCATGTGTGGTCGATGACGTCGGGTGGGTGCTGAGCCTGCAGCCGTTCCCGCTCGGCCCGGCGGCGTTTGATGCGTAGCCGGGCGTCGACGGGCATGCTGACGAGCTCGTCGCAGACCAGGTAATACACGTCGTCGACGCTGTCGATCAGATCAGCGGCCACGCGGCGAGCGCCCAACTCGCGCAGCGTCATCCGCAGCTCGTGGGTGAAGCGGATGGTGGTGTCGTGCGCCAGTTCCCGGGAGTTGCGCGCACTTCCGGCCAGCCGCTGCGACAACGAACCCGGGGCCGGCGGCACGGCCGTCGGGGCTTCCGCGTTCTCGGCGGCCAACGTCAGCAGCAACGCCGGGTCGTCGGCGAACGCGGTGCTGGCAAGCTCGGCCTCACCCGGCCCGCGGTGCCCCAGCTGGGCGACGGCGGCGTCGAGGGCGGCGGCAGCGGCCGGAGACAGGGCGCGAATGCTACCGACGTTGCCCTCGCGGGCGAGCGCGCGCAACGTCGAATCGGCGCGCAGCAGGCCGGTCAGCGCTTCGGTCTGGCTCGCGATGCGGTCGCTTTCCATGATCACCCCAACGCCGGACACACTGCCCGCGGCGCTGGTGTGTTTGAGCGTCGCGGCGGTGACGCCGCTGTCGATCACCCACAACGCCGTGAGGATCCAGCCCTGGTGAATGCGGTCTCGCAGCAATCGCAGCCGAACTTCCAGGGCGGCATCTGGCAGCGCCGCGACCGCCTCGGCGTCCAGGTGTTCGGCGGTGGCGGCATCGACGTAGGCCTGGGTGTCGGTTCTGAGGTGCCGCAACAGGGCCAGCGAGCGCGCGGTCACCACCACCTTGGCCACCGAACCCCGCTGTCCGCTGGGCGGTCGCCACAGCGGCAGCAGTTCGTCGACCGGAGGTTCGGTGCCCAGTTCCCGTTCGGCGACGGCGTGGGAGTCCCAGCCGGGAAGCTGAGCGGCGGCGACGATGCTGGCCGACACTCCGACGTATGGCCGGTGCCCGAACACCGCGATCGCGCTGCTGGCCCACTCCTCGGCGATCACATCGCCGAGCGCCAGCACCCGGCTCATCGCCTGCCCCGCCGCGCGCAGCCCGCTCATCTGCACGTCGAGCGTGATGGGCGTGAGGGGCCCCGGAAGCGAGTCGGCAAGACCGGTGGCGCTGAAGACCGGGAAACGCGGATCGATCCGGTCGTCGAACTCACCGTCGAGGCCCTCGGGTGAACCGACCCGGGGCAGCGTTTCCCACGGCAGCGGCAGCTGGCCCGACCCGACGACCGCGCCGGCGGGTCCGAGTTTGCGCCCGATGAGTCCACGGCCGGTGTCCACCACTGCGTCCAGCGCCTGCCAGCCGTAGACGAAGTTCCAATCTTCCTGCGCCACAGCGATATCGAGCTCCGGCACCAGCTGGTCCCAGCCCCGGACGCCATGCAACCGCAGCCGCGGATCGACGCTGCGCAGCACCCGCCAGGCGGTGATGACGTTGGTGGTGTCCGGGGTGGCCAGATCCACCGCGCCGGTGCGGTCGGTGCCGACCGCCAGCACCAGGAAGCGGACCAGGTCGTCGGCGTGCAGCACCCGAATCGGTTGCGCGGAGATCTTGGTGCGCATCAGGGTCGCCACCGTGCGACACGTCATCCAGTCGAGTTGGCGGCCGAGCAGCGGAGCGATCCGGATGACCAGGCTGGGCGCCCATCCGGTGGTCACCAGCGTCTCGGCCGGGCGGTACAGCTCCGCGCGGCCCGCGGCCTGCGACACGAACAGCAGCCGGGATCCGGCGCGGGCCGCGGCGTGGGCCACGTGGGCGACGCCGGTGACGCCCGCCCCGCCCGGGGCGGTGGTGTCGACGGGAGCGAGATGGATCACGACGTCGGCGTCGGCGGCCAAGTCCACCAGCACCGGGTCGCGCAGCGACGCGCAGACGAGGTCCACGTTGGGATCCAGGCACTCGTGCGGGTAGGGGGCGATGCCGCTGACGGTGTGCCCGGCGGCGATCAGCTGGCGCGCGAGCAACCGCCCGACCGTGCTAGTGGCGTCGGTAAGCAGCACGTGCACCTGGCTTCACCTCCCCCATTGACAATAGGCAAGCTGCGGTGACTTGCGTATTTTTGAGTCTTTACCGTGACCCCGTTACTGCAACGTTGCGGTGCCGTCTCCGGCGATAGCAACCTTTGCGCCGGCGAAGTCCTCGTCCAGTGTCGCCGCGGCCGCGTCGCGATCGTTGATCACCGCGAGGGCACGGGCATCGTCGGGGGTGCGAACGGCCAGGAAGGCCTTTTCGGGTTGACCGTCGCGGTCGAACGGCGTCGTCCAGGCTTCCACCGTCCCGACGCCTTCCCATTCGACGACCTCGGTGGTGGTCGGTTCCCGGTCCACTGCCTCCTGCACGTCCTCCCAGCGGAACCCCGACGGCGGCGGCTCGGTGCCGTACACACCGAAGCTGTGCTTGGTCAGATAACCGCCGTTCGCGGTGATCAGGCCGCGGCGGCCCGGGTTCGCCACCAGCAGTTCGGCCATGGTGGCGATCGAATGGGTGACGTAGTTGCTCCACGGCCCCCCGGCGAAGGTGAGCCCGCCGGTCACCGTCAGGGGCCGGGCCGGATCGTCGACGGCCAGGCCCAGCTCATTCGCGGCGACCTGGACCGCGGATGGGAAGCAGGAGTACAGGTCGACATAGTCGACGTCGTCGATGCCCACGCCGGACAGTTCCAGCGCTCGCGCCCCGCCGATCCGGATCGCCGGAGAACGGTGCAACTCGCCTCGCTGGGCGATTGCCGAGGTGTCGTGGGCGTCGGTGCCGGCTTGCGGGTACACCCAGCGTCCGGGCGGCACGCCGAGGCGCTGGGCCTGTTCGACCGAGGTCAGCACGAGCGACGCGCCCTGGTCGACCATGTTGTTCGAGTTCATCAGCTTCGTATAGGGCCAGCTGATCATCCGGTTCTGGGGGCTGGGCTCCCGGATCTCCTCCGCGGTCACTGGGCGGCGGATCCACGCGTTGGGGTTGTCGACCGCCACGGCGCTGAAGCGTGCCCACAGCTCGCTGATGCGTCTGATGTGCTCGTCGGCGGACTCGCCGTTGGCGAGCCGCAGCGCCTGCTCGAAGATGGGATACACGAAGGACGGCCGGTCCAGCCTGATCCGGATCTCGGCTTCGCCGGCCATCGGCACGTCGTCGTCGGCGATCTCGGGCATCGGCACCGAGTTATCCTGCTCGGTCCAGACCAGCCGGGCGCCCCGCTTCTTCAGCTCGTTGCGGGTGCGCCAGGTCTCGGCGGCCGAGATCAGCACCACGCCCGCGCGGCCCTGCTGGATGTCGAGGCACGCCTGGTTGACCAGCGCCTGCGGCGTGTTGCCGCCCACGCTGCTGTATCCGGCGGTGAACGACCCGATCCCGAGGCGTTCGCCGAGCAGCAGCGCGGGGTTGCGGTAGTGGGCCGAGAGGATGTTGACCACGCGGATGGAGTCGACGGCCTCGAGCACGCGGGCGTCGGCGGCCTCCCGCGAGGCGGTGACCATCAGGTCGAGTGGCTCGATGGAGCGCTGGTCAGGGTCTACTTCGTCGCGGTGGTTGACCTGGCCGTAGCCGATCAGCACCGGCGTCTTCGGATCGACGGGCATGCCTGAAACCTATCGCGAGCGGCTCAGGCGGGTCCGGTGCGGTAGATCGACTTGAGCGTCCGGTAGGCCTCCAGACCCTCCGGTCCGAGTTCCCGGCCCAACCCACTGGCCTTGACGCCACCGAACGGCGCGCGCACGTCGAGCGCGTAGTCGTTGACCCCGATGGTGCCGGTGTGGACCGCGCGCGCGACGGTGGTGGCCCGGTCGACGTCGGCCGACCAGACCGTGCCCGCCAGCCCGAATTCGGTGTCGTTGGCCAGCGCGATCGCCTCATCGTCAGTGTCGTAACCGCTGATGGTCAGCACCGGCCCGAAGATCTCCTCGCGGGCCAGGCGGTCGGAGTTCTCGACATCGGCGAACACGGTCGGTGCCACGAACCAGCCCCGCGGCTGGTCCTTGGGCACCGATCCGCCGGCCACCAACCGGGCGCCGCTGTCCCTGCCGACGGTGATGTAGTCCAGCACCCGGTCGCGCTGACGCGAGCTGACCAGCGGGCCGATCTCGGTCGCCGGGTCCAGCGGGTCACCGACCGCGAGGCCGTCGGCCAGCGCCGCCACCGCGTCGACGATCTCGTCGTAGCGGGATCGGGGCGCCAGGATGCGCGAGCTGAGGTGGCAGGTCTGACCGTTGTTGACGAAGGATGCGTTGCGCAATCCGCGCATCGTCGCGTCCAGGTCGGCGTCGTCGAGGATGATCGCGGCCGACTTGCCGCCGAGCTCGAGAGTCACCGGGCGCATCAGCCGGCCACAGATTTCGGCGACCAGGCGTCCGGTGGCGGTCGACCCGGTGAACGCGACCTTGTCCACGCCCGGATGGGCCACCAGGCAGGCGCCCACCGATGGGCCGCCCGACACCACGTTCAGCACCCCGGCAGGAAGCCCGGCGTCGACGGCGGCTTCGGCGAAAGCCAGTGCGTCCAAAGCGGTTTCGGGCGAAGCCTTGAGTACGACGGTGCAACCGGCGGCGAGCGCCGGTGCGACCTTCATCGCGGCCAGCGCCTGCGGATAGTTCCACGGGACGATCGCGGCGACCACCCCGACGGCCTCGCGGCGCACGATCGTGTGCCCGGTGATGCTGGGTCGGATCTCCTCGACGGGTGTCTCGGTGACCAGTTGGGCGTAATACCGCAGCAGCAACGGCGGGAACGCGCCGTTGGCGCCGCGCGACAGGGCGATCGGCATGCCGTTCTCGCGGCTGACCAGCTCGCTGGTGGGCTTGGCGCGCGCCTTGAGGGCGTCTGCCATCGCGATCAGGATCGCGGCGCGGTGGTCCGGTGAACTCGCGCGCCACTCGGGCAACGCCCGTCGCGCGGCCGCGACCGCGGTGTCGATGTCGGATTCGGTGACGACGGCGCCGTCGCCCAGGGGCTCGCCGGTGGCCGCCTCCACCACGGGTTCAGCGCGGTCGGCGGTGTGGAAGTGGCCGTCGACGAAAAACAGTGCGGGCATCGTGCCTCTCAATCCGGTGCGAACAGCACCTTGTCGCCGATCAGGCGCTCGATCTCGTCCGGGGTCATGCCGAGGAGCTGAGCGCAGATTTCGCGCGTGTCCTGGCCCGGCTGCGGCGCGGGCCGTTGCGGTGCGCGCGGGATGTGGCGGAACGGCGCCGGTCCGGTCTCGGCGGGTAACGGCCGGGCGATCAGCGGATGCGTCATGTCGTGGAAGAGTTTGCGGTGAATGAGCTGCGGGTCTTCCAGGATGTCCGGCGGCCGGTGCATCGGCCCGGCCGCGATGCCCTGCTGCTGCAGTGTCTCGGCCACTTCCAGTGGCGTGCGCGCGCCGGTCCAGTCGTGCAACGCGGCCACCAGTTCGTCGGCCGGTAGCCCCGGCCGTTCCAGAACTTCTGCCAGGCAATGCCATTCGTCGTCTGATGTGATCGAAACGACGCACCATTCGTCGTCACCGGCGCAGGGGCAGACGACGTGCACGCTGGTGTCGTTGCGGACGTCGGCGATGCCCGCGGCCAGCAGGCTCTCGGTGACGAACAGCGTGTCGAGTTGGTTGACCACCGCCTCGGCCTGCGAGATGTGCACGTGCGCGCCCTGCTGGCGCCGGTCACGGCGGATGAGTGCGGCCAGCGCCGAGATCGCGGCGATGCGTCCGACCACGTGGTCGGGGAAGACCGTCGTCGCGTCGTAGAACGGGTGCCGGGCGCCGTCGGCGGGAGCGTCGTCAGACGTCCAGACCCGGGTGACTCCGGTGGTTGCCCGCACCAACGGCCCGTAGCCCAGCCGTCTGCTCCACGGTCCGCGGTTGCCGAACGCGCTGCTGCCGGCGAGCACGATCCGCGGATTGAGCGCACGCAGCGCGTCGTAGTTGAACCCGAGCGAGGTGAGGGTGCCGGGCTTGAAGTTGGCGAACACCGCGTCCGCTTCGGCGACGAGGCGGCCGAAGGTCTCCTTGCCCTCGTCGCTGCGCAGGTCGATGCCCAGGGCCCGGTGATTGCGGTGGGTCCAGGCGAACGATTCGCTCATCGGGTCGCCGACCCGGGCTTGGCGCAGCCCGTCGGGATACTCGGCACTCTCGATCTTGATCACGTCGGCGCCCAGATCACCGAACAGCCGGCTCAACTCGCCGCCGGCGACGATGATGCCGAGATCCAGGATGCGCAGCCCGGACAGCGGATATTCGCCCTTGCTTCCGGCCGGCGATGACGTCGGCACTGCGTCGGCGATCCAGCCCGGTTGGTCTTGCCCGGCGGGCGGGACCGGCGTCCGGAAGCCCGCCCGTTGGCCGTCGACGACGAAATACCCGGTGGGGACCTGCGCGCGCAGGCCGGGCACCAATTCGGCGTCGGTGATCGCCCCGACGGCCTGGAAGTGCTCGGAGGCCAGGATGCGCGACGGCGTCAGGACCGCGGCGATCGGGACGCCGTGCTCCTGGCCGGCGGTCACCAATTCCTTCATGGTCTGCTCGGCGAACAGCGCCGCCACCAGCGCGCTGATCTGCGGCCAGGCCGCAAACCGGGCGCCGATCACGTCGTATTTGGGGTCCTGGAAGTCGTCCGGCTCCCCCAGCCAGCGACGCAATCCGCGCCACTGGCGCGGTGCCATCACGCACAGCCGCACGTAACCGTCCCGACAGGGGTAAATCGGGTACGCGTCCTGGTTGCGCGGGCGGCCACGCCACCGGGAGCCGCTGCGAACCCCGGCCGCGGCCTGCCCGTGCGCCCCGAAGGCCGGATCCAGCGACATCACCACCGCGTCCAGGCGGGAGAAGTCGATGTAATCGCCTGTGCCGCAGCGGAGTTTGTTGTAATAGGCGGCCAGTACCGCCCAGGCCGCCTGTACAGCGGCGGTCGCCGAGGCGATTCCTTCCGGCGGCAAGACCGGGGTGCCCACGGTGGGGCCGGAGCGGGCCAGCGACCCGCCCATCGCATACAACACCGCGTCGGTGGCGCGCCACGACGACCGCGGGCCCGTCGCACCGAAGTCGCTGATGGACAACACCACCAGATGTGGGTATTGGTCGGCGAGTTCGGCGGCCGGGGCGCCGTAGTCCGCGGCGCGGCCCGTGTCGACCAGGATGTCGGCCGTGGCGGCGAGATGCTGCAGGCGCAGGCGGTCGCCGTCGTCGTCCTGATCCAGGATCGTGCTGCGTTTGTTGGCGTTGTGCACGGCGAACGGGATGCTCGCACCCGCGACGGCGGGCAGCGACCGGCGCCCCGGACTGCCCCCGGGCGGTTCCACTTTCAGCACGTCCGCGCCCAGGTCGGCGAGCAATCGGGTGACCGTGTCGGCCTTGCCGTCGGACAAGTCGACGACACGCACCGCATCAAGCAAACCGCCGGGCATGAGCACACCGTACTCGGCGGCCCCCAGCTATCGTCGATGCGGCCATTCCGGTTGCTAAAGCTATTGTCGGGCAAGCGATTACGTGGCAGCGCGGGTTACTAGTACCCTGCTAACCAGGGCAATCCGAAAAGGGGACGGAAAGTGGCAGACACGGCATCGGTCGCCGCCAGAGTCGGCGGGAAAGTCGTAGTGATCACCGGCGGCGCACGGGGCATCGGGTTGGCCACCGCGACCGCGCTGCACAAGCTGGGCGCCAAGGTTGCCATCGGCGACATCGACGAGACGACGGTCAAGGAGTCCGGCGCGGACCTCGGGCTCGAGGTCTACGGAAAGCTCGACGTCACCGACCCGACCTCGTTCTCCGATTTCCTCGACCAGGTCGAACGTCAGCTCGGACCGATCGACGTGTTGGTGAACAACGCGGGCATCATGCCGGTCGGGCGCATTGTCGACGAACCCGACGCCGTCACCCGGCGCATCCTGGACATCAACGTGTACGGCGTCATCCTGGGCAGCAAGCTGGCGGCCCAGCGGATGGTGCCGCGCGGGCAGGGCCACGTGATCAACATCGCCTCGCTGGCCGGTGAGATGCACATCGTCGGGCTGGCCACCTACTGCGCCAGCAAGCACGCGGTGCTGGCGTTCACGGACTCCGCGAGGCTCGAATATCGGTCGGCCGGGGTGAAGTTCTCCTCGATCCTGCCGACGTTCGTCAACACCGAGCTGGTCGCGGGGACGTCGGGGATGAAGGGCTTCCGCAACGCCGAACCCGCCGAGATCGCCGAGGCGGTCGCGGCGCTGATAGCGCAACCCAAGCCGCGGCTACGGATCACCAAAGTCGCTGGGGCAATGGTGGTTTCGCAGAAATTCTGGCCGCGACGGGTTGCCGAGGCGCTGAACCGGATGATCGGCGGCGACCATGTCTTCACCGACGACATCGACGTCGAGAAGCGTCGCGCCTACGAGGCGCGGGCCCGCGGCGAAGAATGAGGGCTGAACAATCGGGTAGATGAGCCCCATGAGCCGAGAGACTGCGCCCGCGACCCTTTCCGATGACGAACTGTCCCTCATCGACGCCTATTGGCGCGCGGCGAACTATTTGTCGGTCGGCCAGATCTACCTGCTGGACAACCCGCTGCTGGCGCAGCCGCTGGAGCCCGAGCACGTCAAGCCCCGGCTGCTCGGGCACTGGGGCACCACGCCCGGCCTGAACCTGATCTACGCGCACCTCAACCGGGTCATCTGCAATCGCGACGCCAACGTCATCTACATCACCGGGCCCGGCCACGGGGGTCCTGGGCTGGTGGCCAACGCCTACCTGGAGGGCACCTACAGCGAGGTCTACACCGGCATCGAGGAAGACGCCGAAGGACTGCGCAAGCTGTTCCGGCAATTTTCCTTTCCGGGTGGCATTCCCAGCCACGTGGCGGCGCAGACGCCAGGGTCGATCCACGAGGGCGGCGAACTCGGATATGCGCTGGTGCACGCGTTCGGTGCGGCCTTCGACAATCCCGATCTGGTGGTCGCCTGCGTGATCGGTGACGGTGAGGCCGAGACCGGGCCGCTGGCCGCCGGCTGGCATTCGAACAAGTTCCTCAACCCCGCGGTGGACGGCGCGGTGCTACCGATCCTGCACCTCAACGGGTACAAGATCGCCAACCCGACCGTGCTGGCGCGCATCCCGCACGCCGAACTCGAGGCGCTGATGCAGGGTTACGGATACCGGCCGATCACCGTGGAGGGCGACGACCCCGCCGACGTCCATCAGCAGCTGGCCGCCGCCCTGGACGATGCGTTCGATGACATCGCGTCCATCTGGCGCGCCGCCCGCGACGGTGGTGAGACGGAACGGCCGGTGTGGCCGATGATCGTGCTGCGCACGCCCAAAGGCTGGACCGGTCCCAAGGAGGTGGACGGCAAGCGGGTGGAGGGCACCTGGCGCTCCCACCAAGTCCCGCTGTCGGGAACGCACGACAATCCCGAGCATCGCGCCCAGCTTGAGCAATGGTTGCGCAGCTATCGCCCCGATGAGCTGTTCGACGAGAACGGTGTTTTGCGCCCGGAGCTCAAAGCCGCCGCGCCCACCGGCGATCGCCGGATGAGCGCCAATCCGCACGCCAACGGCGGGCTGCTGTTGCACGACCTCGACCTGCCCGATTTCCGTGACTACGCGGTCGAGGTCACCGACCCCGGGACCAAAATGCACGAGGCCACCCGGATCCTCGGCGCCTTCCTGCGCGACGTGATCAAGCGCAATCCCGACCGGTTCCGGCTGATGGGCCCGGACGAAACGGCCTCCAACCGCTTGGACGCGGTGTTCGAGTCCACCGGCAAGGTGTGGCTCTCGGCCACCGGGCCCGACGACGACCATCTCTCGCCGGACGGGCGGGTGATGGAGGTGCTGTCCGAGCACCTTTGCCAAGGCTGGCTGGAGGGATACCTGTTGACCGGCCGGCACGGCTTGTTCAACTGCTACGAGGCGTTCGTGCACATCGTCGACTCGATGCTCAATCAGCACGCGAAGTGGCTGTCGACCACCCTGGAGCTGCCGTGGCGGCGGCCGATCGCCTCGTTGAACTACCTGCTGAGCTCACATGTCTGGCGTCAGGATCACAACGGCGCGTCGCATCAGGATCCCGGCTTCATCGATCTGGTCGCCAACAAACGCGCCGAGCTGACCCGCGTGTACCTGCCGCCCGACGGCAACACGCTGCTGTCGGTGGCCGATCACTGCCTGCGCAGCCGCAACTACATCAACGTGATCGTCGCCGGTAAGCAGCCGGCGCTGGCCTACCTCGACATGGACGACGCAATCGCCCACTGCACCCGGGGTCTGGGCATCTGGCAGTGGGCCAGCACTGACACCAGTGATCCCGATGTGGTGCTGGCCTGTGCCGGGGACATCCCCACCCAGGAGACGCTGGCGGCGGCCGCGATCCTGCGGCGCGAACTGCCCGACCTCGGGGTGCGGGTGGTCAATGTGGTGGACCTGATGCGCTTGCAGCCGGACTCCGAGCATCCGCACGGTTTGCCCGACCGCGAGTACGACGCGCTGTTCACCCAGGACAGGCCGGTCATCTTCGCCTACCACGGCTATCCGTGGCTGATCCACCGGCTGACCTACCGGCGCGCGGGCCACGACAATCTGCATGTCCGCGGCTTCAAGGAGCGTGGCACCACCACGACCCCGTTCGACATGGTGATGCTCAACGACCTGGACCGTTTCCACCTGGTGATGGATGTGATCGACCGGGTCGAAGGACTGGGTAGCCGGGCCGCGGTGCTTCGTCAGCGGATGGCCGATGCCCGCATCGCGGCCCGCCGTTACACGCGTGAGCACGGCGAGGACGATCCCGAGATCTCCGGCTGGACCTGGGCTTCGTCGAGCGACTGACGAATTACGATCGGGCTGTGGATCGCAATGTGCCCGGCGAACCGCTGCCTTTCGGGCCGCCGTCGACCCCCGGCATCCGTGGTTCGGCATCGCCGTGGTTGCCGCCATCTTGTTCTCGGGCACTCTCATCGCGGCGGCGATCTTCTTCAAGGGATCGGGCGAGTCGTCGACGCCGACGGCCGGTACCAGCGGCAAACCCGCCACGCAGTCCGACGGTCGGTCCAAGACCTGCGGCGCGTGGGCGACAGCGAAGATTGACTTCAAGTCGACCCCCAGGCTGCCCCAGGGATGGGACTACAACACGCCGGGCATCGATCAACTGATCGCAGGTCGGACCGCGATGCTCGAGAAAATACTGAATGTTTTCCGATCGCAAATCGCTCCCGCTCCCGTCGACGTGGCCGCAGCGGCCAATCTCTTTGTGGAGAAGCAGGAGGCCGAAGTGCGCAAGTTGCCGGCCCACACCTTTGACGCCGCAGACGTTTATGCGATTGACGGGGCTTATTTGGCGCTGGACCGCCTGCGGCGTCAACTGAGCCGGATGACGACCGCGGGAACGCTGCCGGGAAGCTTAGTTCTACCGAAGCAAGGTCAGTTCTGTCCGATATCTATCCATGCTGTCAGCCCAGCGACCCCGGTAGTCATCAGTGCTAGCAGGAGGGTGTCGACGCTTCGCAGGCGGGGCGGTTCATCGCGCATGTGGAGTTCACGAGCAATCAGGAAGAGCGGAAACGCCACGCTGACCGCAACGAAGAATCCGGCTATGTAAAGCCATACCCACTTCACTTTATGCTTGCGGCCCTCGAGCAAGGTCAAGATTGCTACGGAAGCGGACAGCCACAGGGCTTCCGCCGCGACGAACCGAGAAGCCGAATTCGCCTTGGTGTCATGCCAAAACGAACCCAAGAAGTCGCCGGCGCTGTGCAAGTATGGCCCACCCTGGCTCCACGTCGCGATGAGTGCGGCGAGCGCGATTGCACCGTAGGCGAGGCAAAGAACCTTGCGGGCGGTCGGAATTGATGAAGCGCGGTCGGCTGTTCTCATGATTCACGCTAAACCGAAGAGATCGCCGGACGGGGGAACTTGCGCATCGTCGGCTTACACTTCCGCAATGTTCTCGGAGACGCGCTATGCGATGAACGGGGACTTGAGCGTCGCGTACAGGGCGTCGCCCAAGGGTGAACGCGACATTGTGTTCGTCCCGAATTGGTTCACCTGCTGCGAACTGCTGCCAGAGCTTCCGGCGGTTCGTGGCTGGGTCGAGGCGATGACGTCCCTCGGTCGGCTCATCTTCCTCGATCAACCCGGAAGCGGCGCATCCGATCCCGTCGAGCCGGGCGCGCTGCCGACCTTGGAGCAATGGGCCGACAGCATCACGGCGGTGCTCGACAATCTCGAAATCGATGAAGCGGTACTCCTCACCGGACCCGGAGCCTTGGCGCCAGGCGCTCTGTTCGCCGCTACACATCCGGCTCGCACCACTGCGCTCGTGGTGCTGGAGGGCTACGCCAACCCCATCGCTGAACGCACCGATGGGATTGATCCCGACGAGGTCGTCGCTGGGCTGGCAGCCATCTGGGGAACGGGCGAATACTGGCGTGCGATCAATCCCGATATGCCGTGGAACGAAGAGATCGGCGCAGCGATCGCGCGACATGACCGACTTGCCGCGAGCCCACGAACCTACGGTCTTTTGATACCCCTACTGACCGAGGTAGATGTGCGGGCGGTGCTGCCGACGATCCGGGTGCCAACCCTTGTGCTCCAGCACGGTGACGATGTAATGGTCCCGACCGCGTGGGGCCAATACGTCGCTGATCACATACCCGGCGCTAAATACGTTGAACTGCCAGGGCGCAACCTGTACCACTTCGTGGAGCCATGGCGCGATTCGTTCCAGGAGCTCGCCGAGTTTCTCACTGGCCACCGAGCCGAAGTGGCCGATGATCGGGTTTTGGCGACGGTGTTGTTCACCGACATTGTGGATTCGACGCGTCGGGCCGCGGAGATGGGTGAT
>NZ_LZKQ01000094.1 GCF_001668675.1 Mycobacterium asiaticum
AACGCGCACGTGAGCGTGCCACCCAACTCTTCCTTGCTGGCTTGAGCGCCGAGCTCGTTGATCAACCCGTGCTGCGGCACCCGCAACTTCCGGGCGACCCGCTCCAAGCGCTCCAACGCCCGCAACCGCTCCGGCGTCGTGAACACGTCAAAGGACAACCCACACAACCGATCCACCTCGGCATCGAGTCCATCGAAGACCTCCACGATCTCCGCACGCGAACTCGAAACCATAACCATATGCTATGCGGACCCACTGACAACTGTTCTCAGCAGAACCCTGAAATGCAATCAGTTCAACGTCTTTCGCCATCAGAGCGCCGCTTCGATCGCGGCGGCATCAGGTGCGCAGTCACCCGCACCCCGGACCAGCGTCGCCAATGCGCCGCCTGCGCAGGCCCGTTGCAACGCCAAGCGACGTTGCTCAGATGAACCCGGATCACCCGGCCAATTCGCCGCCAGCACACCGGCAAACACGTCACCGGCACCAGTCGTATCGACCGCGGTAACGGCAGGGGCAGGCACCTCAAACTCGCCGTCGACGCCGATGTACCGGGCCCCGCGCGCACCCAGGGTGACCACCAAATGAGGAACTTGCCAGCGCCATTCGGTCGCCTCGTGTTCGTTGGCGACCACCACGTCGGTTACGCCGGCCAGTTCGGCCAGTGCGTCGGCATCCGACCCGGCGGGTGAAGCGGGTGAGGCATTGACCATCACAACCGCCCCAGCCCGCCTCGCCTGCCGAGCTGCCGTCAATGCCGTCGTCACCGGAATCTCCAACTGGGTCAACAACACATCGCACTCCGCGACCACATCCGGCGTCAGCGTCAGGTGCCGATTGGCGCCGGGAGCCACCACGATGGTGTTCTCTGCGCCGGCGTCGACCACGATGACCGCCGTGCCGCTCGGCCCGGGTTGCCGCACGATGCCGTCCAGGCCGACGCCCGCGGACCGCAGATGCGCCAACAATTGGTCAGCGGCGGCGTCCTCACCGACCGCACCGACGAATTGCACCCGCGCGCCCGCTCGTGCCGCGGCCACCGCCTGATTGGCGCCCTTGCCGCCGGGGGCATGCGTCAACGATGACGCCAGCACCGTCTCACCGGGCCTGGGCAGTTTGGCGACGTCCAGGGTCAGGTCGAGGTTCACGCTGCCGACCACGACCACCCGCGTTGACATGTCGTCGAGAGTAGAAGCATTTCCCCAAACTTGGGCACGGTAGGCGACAGCCCGTGATTACCTTGCGGCCATGGACATGTTGATCACGTTCGTCAGCTGGGGCGTGCCGGCTGCCGTCGTGGTGCTCATCGCTGTCAACCTCTACCGGATCAGGAAGCCGAAGTTCGCGGGCCCTCCGCTGGCGGGCATCGCCCACGTCCGTTCGCTGGAGTCGACGGGCACGGTGATCGACAACAGGTACGTCTGCAACATCGGGTTGACTGTCGAACTGCCTGGGCGTGAACCCTACGAAGCCACCGTTCGGCAAGCGGTGCACCCCATTTCGTTGGCTTCGGTGCAGCCGGGCCTTATCGTGCGCGTTCAGGTTGACTCGGCGAACCCGCAGAAGGTCCGAATCGAATCCGGCCCGCCGACGCACCCGACATCGGCAGGCCCACAACCGCCGCCGAGTGCCGCGGCAACCGCGGCGGCATACAACCAGCTCAAGCAACGGCACGGAGGCAGCTCGGGGCGGTGGGCGTCGGCGGCGGAATTGCTCGCCACCGGCCAACGGGTACCCGGGGTGCTGAAGTCCTTCGCGGCCAACGGAAACACGTTGCGAACCTTGGGCAGGGCGGCGACCGCGATGCCAGAACTTCTTGACGCCCCGCAGTATGTGATCGAGATGGAGCTGCGGTTTCCCAACCTGGCACCCGTGGTCGGTCGAAGCGTCCAGTCGGTACCGCCGGAGCACGTACCGCATCTCGCCATCGGCCTCGAACTCCCTTGTGCGGTAGACCCTGCTGATCCTTCGCACCGATTCGTCGTCGACTGGGAGCGCGCCGTGCACTGAGCACCGCAGCGTCACTCTTTGGTGGAAGCCAGGACACAAGACGGCGTCACTTTCTCACCGAAGACCGCTATCCGCCGGGCCGCAAGCTAATCTGCACCGTGACCGGGGACCCGTAGCAGACCGGTAGCAGAAGGAAGCCGATTGACGTCGGGTGAGCCAACAGAGCCAACGCCGGAGAGTGTCAGCGCTCCGGCCAAGAGGCGTTTCCGACCGCGCCTGCCGGGGATTCGCTTCCGGGTCAGCATTCAATCCAAAATCCTGATCGCCCTGCTGCTGTCGAGCATCCTGTCCGTGGCCGTGATTGGCGTCCTGGCCGGCATCTCTGGCCGCAGTGCCTTGCGTGAAGTCGAGTCCGAGCGGCTGATCGAACTGCGCGAGTCCCAGAAGCGGCAGATCGAGGCGCTGTTCACCGAAGTGACGAATTCCCTGGATGTCTACAGCAGCGGATTCAGCGTCGACCAAGCGGTGGTTGCGCTGTCCGCCGGATTCAATCAGTTGGCCAACGCCACCATCAGCGGCCCGCAACAACAGGCAATCGTCAACTACTACGAAAATCGCATGATCAAGCCCATGCAGCGAGTGACCGGCGAAGACATCGATCTCAACGCCGTGCTACCGAAAACCAACGCACAGCGCTACCTCCAAGCCAATTACACGGCCACATCAAAGCCCGACTCGACGCCGACGCTGGACGCCGGCGATGGCAGCGCATGGTCGGCGGCCAATGCGCGCTACGACTTCTACATGCGCGACATCGTCAAGCGTTTCGACTACCAGGACGCGCTGCTGTTCGACATGGACGGCAACGTGGTGTATTCGGTCCGGAAGGGACCGGACCTCGGGACCAACATCCTCACCGGGCCGTACCGCGAGTCGAATCTCCGCGAGGCGTACCAAAAAGCGCTGCGCGCCAACGATATCGAGTTCGTCTGGATCACCGACTTTCAGCCCTACCAGCCGGCGCTGGGCGCGCCGACCGCGTGGGTGGTGTCGCCGGTCGGCATCGATGGCAAGTCCGACGGTGTGATGGCCCTACCGGTACCCATCGCCAAGATCAACCAGATCATGACTGCCAACAAGGACTGGGATGCCGCGGGTATGGGAGCGGCGACCGAGACGTACCTGGCGGGACCCGACAGCTTGATGCGCTCCGATTCAAGACTTTTCCTGCAAGATCCGCAGGAGTACCGGCGCGAGGTGATCGCGGCCGGGACCTCGTCGGAGATCGCCGACCGGGCGATTCGGCTGGGTGGCACAACGTTGGTGCAGCCGATCCACAGTGCCGGACTCAAGGCCGCCCTACGCGGTGAGACCGGGGTGATGGTGGGTACGGATTACACCGGCAACAGGGAACTCGAGGCCTACGCCCCGCTGGACATCCCGAATTCCGATCTGCACTGGGCGATTCTGGCCACTCGGGACGACTCCGACGCATTCGCCAGGCTGGCCAGATTCAGCAAATCGCTTGCGGTGGCGGTCGCGGCCATGATCTTCGCGATCAGCGTGGCTTCCATGCTGATCGCGCAGGCCGCGGTACGCCCCGTACGCCGCCTGGAGGAGGGGACGCAACGGATCAGCTCGGGTGACTACGAGGTCAACATTCCGATCACGTCGCGTGACGAGATCGGCGACCTCACCGGAGCCTTCAACGAGATGAGCCGCAACCTCGCTATCAAGGAAGAGCTTCTCAACGAGCAACGGCGAGAGAACGATCGACTCCTGCTCTCGCTGATGCCCGAGTCGGTGGTGCAGCGATATCGCCAGGGCGACAGCACCATCGCCCAGATGCACCAGGACGTCGCGATCATCTTTGCCGACATCGTCGGAGTCGACGAGATTTCCACCGAGGTCCCCGAACACGAATTGGTCGGAATCGTCGACGATCTCTTCGGCCAGTTCGACTCGGCCGCAGAATCCCTTGGTGTCGAACGGATCCGCACCTTCCACAACGGATATCTGGCCAGCTGCGGCGTCATCACACCACGATTGGACAGCCTGCATCGCAGCATCGAGTTCGCGCTCGAGATGCGGCGGATCATCGACCGATTCAACAATCAGAGTCGCCACCATCTTGGGTTGCGGGTAGGTATCAACACCGGAAACGTCGTCAGCGGACTGGTCGGTCAGTCCGGTCTGGTCTACGACATGTGGGGTACCGCCGTCAGCCTGGCTTACCAAATGCACAGTGGCGCACCGCAACCGGGCATTTACGTGGCAGTCCAGGTGTATGAGGCGATGCGCGATTCTCGCCAGTTCACCCCGGCGGGCACGGTCTCGGTGGGCGGCGCCGAGCAGACGATCTACCGGTTGTCGGAGCGCTGATGAATCCGTTGCATTCCTCCTGGTTCTTTTGGGCCATCGCGGTAGCGGTCGGCTTCCCGGCCGGACTGATCCTGCTCACCGAGCTACACCACACGCTGGTCAGACGGCGCAGCCGACTGGCCCGACAGGTCGGCATGGTGCGCAACTGGCTGCTACCGCTCGGGGCGTTGCTGCTGTTGCTGGTGAAGGCGTCGCAGATCTCGGCGGGCGACGTCCCGGTGCGACTGCTGACCACGGTGTTCGGGTTCCTGGTCCTGGTGCTGCTGCTGTCCGGCCTCAACGCCACGGTGTTCGAAGGCGCTCCCGAAGACAGTTGGCGCAAGCGGGTTCCGGCGATCTTCCTGGATGTCGGCCGCTTCGCGCTGATCGGGCTGGGTCTGGCGGTGATCCTGTCCTACATCTGGGGTGTGCGCGTCGGCGGTGTGTTCACCGCGCTCGGGATCACTTCCGTGGTCATCGGCCTGATGCTGCAGAACTCGGTCGGTCAGATCGTGTCGGGCCTGTTCATGCTCTTCGAGCAGCCCTTCCGGATCAACGATTGGCTGGACACCCAGACCGCGCGGGGACGAGTTGTCGAGGTGAACTGGCGCGCCGTGCACATCCAGACCGGAAGCGGCATGCGCATCATGCCGAATTCCATGCTGGCCACCACCGCCTTCACCAACCTCAGCCGTCCCGCCGGCCCGCACAAGGTCTCGGTCACCACCACGTTCGCCACCTCGGATCCGCCCGACAAGGTGTGCGCGATGCTGTCGTTCGTGGCCAGCGGGTTGCCGCTGATCCAGCCCGGCACGGTACCGACCTCGGTGGCGCTGGGCGGCGGCGAGTACCGCACCACGATCAGGGTCGGTTCGCCGTCGGACGCAGGAGACACCGAGGCGACGTTCCTGCGCTGGATCTGGTACGCCTCGCGCCGGCAGGAACTGCATCTGGACGGCGCGGATGACGACTTCTCGACGTCCGAACGGGTCCGGCACGCATTGCGCACGGTGGTCGCGACCGAGCTCCGCCTCACCCTCGCCGATCAGCAGTTCCTCGCTCCCTACGCCCGCATCGTCAGGTACGGCGCCGACGAGAAGGTGCAGTACGCCGGAGCCATCGCCACGGTGATGACGTTCCTCGTCGCCGGGAGGGTGCGGCTGACCGTCACCGACGAGGACGGTGTCGAAGTGCCCGTGACCACGCTCGACGAGGGTTCGTTCATCGGGATCACCGCGCTGACTCGGCAACGCAACGTGGCCGCCGCCTACGCCCTGGAAGAGGTCACCGCGCTGGAGATCGACCGCGAACACATCGAGCAAATCGTGATGGACAAGCCGCTGCTGCTGCAGGACCTGGGCCGGTTGATCGAGGAGCGGCAGCGCAAGGCCAAGCGGGTGACCCAGCGCCAGCCGGCGGGCTGAACCGGGTCGCCATGATCGTCGGCACCGACATGGCCGGCCTCTACCGGTGGTGGACGACGAAGTCCGGCTGACCCACGCTGAGTGAACAGGCCCGCATGCCGATACCCTGGATCAATGAGTTTGCACGCACCGGCGCTTCCCGATCTGCGCAAAGAGGTGCATGACGCCGCCCGTCGTGCGCGGGTGGCGGCCCGCATCCTGGCTTCCGTGCCGACCGCGGTCAAAGACCGCGCGCTGCACGCCGCCGCCGACGCGATCCTGGCCAACGTCGACCGAATCCTGGCCGCCAACGCCGAGGATCTGAACGCCGCGCGCGACGCCAACACCCCCAACGCGATGCTCGACCGGCTTGCACTGAACCCGCAGCGGGTCGACGGCATCGCCGCGGGGCTTCGGCAGGTCGCCGGGCTGCCCGACCCGGTCGGTCAGGTGCTGCGCGGATCCACCCTGCCGAATGGGTTGCAACTGCGTCAGCAGCGTGTTCCGCTCGGCGTGGTCGGAATGATCTACGAGGGCCGCCCGAACGTGACGGTCGATGCCTTCGGCCTGACGCTGAAATCCGGCAACGCGGCCCTGCTGCGCGGCAGCTCCTCGGCGGCGCGATCCAACGAGGCGCTGGTCAAGGTGCTGCGCGAGACCCTGACCGGTCAGGAACTGCCGGCCGACGCGGTCCAACTGCTCTCATCGTCCGACCGCGCCACGGTCACCCACCTGATCCAGGCTCGCGGCCTGGTCGACGTCGCGATTCCGCGCGGCGGCGCGGGCCTCATCGAGGCGGTGGTGCGAGACGCGCAGATTCCGACCATCGAGACCGGCGTCGGCAACTGCCACGTGTACGTCCACGAATCCGCCGACCTGGATGTCGCCGAACGGATTCTGCTCAACTCCAAGACTCGTCGTCCGAGTGTGTGCAACGCCGCGGAAACCCTGCTGGTCGATGCCGCGATAGCCGACGAGGCGATGCCCCGGCTGCTGGGCGCGCTGCAGGGCGCCGGCGTCGCCGTGCACACCGATGCGGGTGAGGACGACCTGCGCCGCGAGTACTTGGCGATGGACATCGCGGTCGCGGTGGTCGACGGCGTGGACGCCGCGATTGCCCACATCAACGAATACGGCACCGGGCACACCGAAGCCATCGTGACGACGAATCTTGCTGCGGCGCAGCGGTTCACCGAACAGGTCGACGCGGCCGCGGTGATGGTCAACGCTTCCACCGCCTTCACCGACGGCGAGCAGTTCGGGTTCGGCGCCGAGATCGGCATCTCCACCCAGAAACTGCACGCCCGCGGCCCGATGGGGCTGCCGGAATTGACCTCGACCAAATGGATCGTGTGGGGCTCCGGCCAAACCCGTCCGGCCTAAACCAAGGAGACTCAATGAGCGTGCCCGCACGGCCTGTGCCGCTGTTCGCCGATATCGCCGACGTTTCGCGACGGCTCGCCGAGACCGGTTACCTTCCCGACACCGCCACCGCCACCGCGGTTTTCCTGGCCGACCGGCTCGGCAAACCGTTGCTGGTGGAAGGCCCGGCCGGGGTCGGCAAGACCGAACTGGCTCGCGCCGTCGCCCAGGCCACGGGATCGGGCTTGGTCCGGCTGCAGTGCTATGAGGGCGTCGACGAGGCCCGCGCCCTGTACGAGTGGAATCACGCCAAGCAGATCTTGCGCATCCAGGCCGGCTCCGGCGACTGGGAGGCCACCAAGGACGACGTTTTCAGTGAAGAGTTCCTGCTGCAGCGCCCGCTGCTGACCGCGATCCGCCGCACCGAACCGACCGTCCTGCTGATCGACGAGACCGACAAGGCCGACATCGAAATCGAAGGCCTGCTGCTGGAGGTGCTTTCCGACTTCGCCGTGACCGTGCCGGAATTGGGCACTATCACCGCCACCCGCACGCCGTTGGTGGTGCTGACCTCGAACGCCACCCGCGAGCTGTCCGAGGCGCTCAAGCGCCGCTGCCTGTTCCTGCACATCGACTTCCCGACCCCCGAGCTGGAACGGCGCATCCTGTTGTCCCGGGTGCCCGAACTGCCCCAGCACCTCGCCGAGGAATTGGTGCGCATCATCGGGGTGCTGCGCGGCATGCAACTGAAGAAGGTGCCGTCGATCGCCGAGACCATCGACTGGGGACGCACGCTGCTCGCGTTGGGGCTGGACACCATCGACGACGCCGTCGTCGCCGCCACCCTCGGTGTGGTGCTCAAACACCAGTCCGATCAGCAGCGCGCGGCCGGTGAGTTAAGGCTGAACTGATGGCCACCCGGCGCATCCGCCCGTCCCGGCCGCTCGCCCCGCACGGGCTGCCCGGTCATCTGGTCGGTTTCGTGGAAGCCCTTCGCGCCAGCGGCATTTCGGTGGGGCCGTCGGAGACGGTGGACGCCGGCCGGGTGATGGCCACGCTGGGTCTGGGCGACCGCGAGGTGTTGCGGGAAGGCATCGCGTGTGCGGTGCTGCGCCGGCCGGATCACCGGGACACCTACGACGCGATGTTCGACCTGTGGTTCCCCGCGGCCCTGGGCGCCCGCGCGGTGATAACCGAGGACGACGCGGCCGGTGACCCCGACGGCCTGCCGCCCGACGACGTCGAGGCGATGCGGCAGATGCTGCTGGATCTGCTCAACGAAAACCCCGAACTGGCCGACATGGACGAGCGGCTGGTGCGGATGATCGCCCGGATCGTCGAGGCCTACGGGAAATACAACTCCAGCCGCGGTCCGTCCTTCTCCTCGTATCAGGCGCTCAAGGCGATGGCGTTGGATGAGCTGGAGGGCAAACTGCTCGCGGGGCTACTCGCCCCCTACGGTGACGAGCCCTCGCCCAGCCAGGAGCAGATCGCCAAGGCGCTTGCCGCGCAGAAGATCTCACAGCTGCGCAGGATGGTCGACGCGGAGACGAAGCGGCGCACCGCCGAACAGTTGGGTCGCGACCACGTCCAGATGTACGGCATTCCCCAACTCTCGGAGAACGTCGAATTTCTGCGAGCGTCCGGTGACCAGTTGCGGCAGATGCGCCGGGTGGTGGCCCCGCTGGCGCGAACCCTGGCGACTCGGTTGGCCGCCCGGCGTCGTCGGTCCCGCGCGGGGACGATCGACCTGCGCAAGACGCTGCGCAAGTCGATGTCCACCGGTGGGGTGCCGATCGACGTGGTGCTGAAGAAGCCGCGCCCGGCGCGTCCGGAATTGGTGGTGTTGTGCGATGTCTCGGGTTCGGTCGCGGGGTTCAGCCACTTCACCCTGTTGCTGGTACATGCTCTGCGCCAACAGTTTTCGCGGGTGCGGGTGTTCGCGTTCATCGACACCACCGACGAGGTGACCCACATGTTCGGCCCGGAAGCGGACCTGGCCGTGGCGATCCAGCGGATCACCCGGGAGGCCGGCGTATTCGCCCGAGACGGACACTCCGACTACGGCAACGCGTTCGTCTCGTTCGTACAGGCCAACCCCAACGTGCTGTCGCCGCGCAGTTCACTGCTGGTGCTCGGCGACGGGCGCACCAACTATCGCAACCCGGCCGTCGACGTGCTGGCCGACATGGTGACCGCCGCCCGACATGCGCACTGGCTCAACCCCGAGCCCAAACACCTGTGGGGCAGCGGGGATTCGGCGGTGCCGCGCTACGAAGAGGTCATCGCGATGCACGAATGCCGGTCGGCCAAGCAGCTGGCGGCGGTGATCGACCAGCTACTGCCGGTATAAGCGCGCACCGAGCGTCACGCCAGTGTGGCACTCGACGCCCGACGCCACGCCAGCGTGACGCTCGGCGCTGGGGCAAGCGCGTCAGTCAGCGGGTTTTGCAGAACACCAGCCAGCGCATCTCGATCGGGCTGTCGTCGCGTCCCACCGGGAAGATGTCGAGCCCACTGACCCAGTCGGCGTACCAGCTGGTGGGCGGCCAGGCGCCGGGTGGCAGGTGCGCTTTCTCATACTCATACACCGAGTCGTCGCCCACCAGCTCGAGCGGCAACCCGGCAACCGCGGTCGACACTTCCTCTCTGGTGAACATGCTGGTGTACGCCTGCTGACCGAATTCGCGTGCGACGCCGTCGAGTTCGTAGCCGTGGCGGGGTAAAAACGCATTGAATACCAACCGGCCGCCCGAGCCCAGGCATTGCGCGGCGAGTTCGAACAAGCCCCGCAGCTGCTCGGTGGTGCGGAAATCTGACACCACCTCGGAAAGCAGGATCAGTTGATAATCCTGTCGCAGATCGTCTGTCGTCTCGAAGACGTTGCGCGCGATAACTCTCAGGTCCAGCGCATCCCGCTGGGCCTCGGCCCGGATGATCTCGGCGAATTTCGGAGTCATCTCCACCACGTCCACGGGGTGTCCGCGCCGTGCCAGCGGAAGGGCATTGCGCCCGGTGCCCGCACCGATATCGAGCACCGGATGCGTGCTGGGGTCCGCGGCTTCGTTGGCCAGGGCCCAAACCCTCGCGTCGGGTTCGGTGCCGAACAGCGGCGGCTCGCGGGTCGCGACCCAGTTGTCATAGGCCTCGGCCACGCTGAACCAGCGTGCGCTCACTTGATAATGCAAAGTCGGGCCGACCGGGGCGTTGTAGGAGATGACGATGTTGGATCGGTGGGAAATGGAATACGCCTCGGTCAACTGGGTCTGCAGCACGGTACGCAGATGGGCGATTTCCTCGTCGTTGAACTTCCTGCCCACGCCCGCGAAGATGCCACTGCACATCTCGACGTACTCGTCGAGCATGCTCGGGACGGCGGGCAGCGAAATCTCCCCGGTGACCACCGAGCGGGTGTAGAGGCGCCGTGTCATGGCGTCTTTCCACGCTGTTGCCTGATCTACCGAGCCCGACGGCAAATTTTCCACAGATCATCTTCTACACCATCTATTGGGTTGCCGCCGAGCATTGCGTCAGGACGACGGCTGCTCTGAGAATGCTCTGAGCGAGGCACTGCAGCAGCGGCAGCGCAGTGGTGAAAGAGGGGCGATGGCCCGGCCATCGGCGTTCACATCCGACGAAGCGCGGGCGGCCGATTTCGGTGACGACGCCAATCACCTGATCTTCGTCGACCAGCAGGAAGTGGTCGCCGCGAAACTGCGTGCATTCCTCGAGCCGTAATGCCTGATCGCAGCCTCCAGTAAGCTGGCAAACCATGCAAAAGCAGCGTCGGCTGGGAGTGATGGGTGGGACGTTCGATCCCATCCATTACGGCCACCTGGTCGCTGCCAGCGAGGTGGCCGACAAGTTCAAGCTCGACAAAGTTGTTTTCGTGCCCAGCGGCCAACCCTGGCAGAAGGATCGGCACGTCTCGGCCGCCGAGGACCGCTACCTGATGACGGTGATCGCCACCGCCTCCAACCCCCGCTTCTCGGTGAGCCGGGTCGACATCGACCGCGGCGGTCCCACCTACACCAAGGACACGCTGCGCGACCTGCACACCCTCAACCCGGATGCCGAGCTGTACTTCATCACCGGTGCCGACGTGCTGGCCTCCATCCTGTCCTGGCAGGGCTGGGAGGAGCTCTTCGGACTGGCCCGCTTCATCGGTGTCAGCCGTCCGGGCTACGAGCTGCGCAACGACCACATCATCGAGGCGATCGGCGACCTGGACGAGGGCACCTTGACCTTGTACGAAATCCCCGCGCTGGCGATTTCTTCGACCGACTGCCGGCAGCGGGCGCAGGAACGTCGGCCGCTGTGGTACCTGATGCCCGATGGCGTCGTGCAGTACGTCTCCAAGCGACGTCTCTACCGGACTCCCGAGAGGAGCGAAAATCCGGCCGCCCCCAGCCTGGCCGCCGGCAACAGCACATGAGCGCAAACCAGGAAGCGATCGACATGGCCACAGTGGCCGCCACCGCCGCGGCTTCGAAATTGGCCGATGATGTTCTCGTCATCGACGTCTCCGGCCAGCTGGTCATCACCGACTGTTTCGTCATCGCCTCGGCGTCCAACGAACGGCAGGTCAACGCGATCGTCGACGAGGTCGAGGAAAAAATGCGCCAGGCGGGCTACAAGCCGGCCCGTCGCGAGGGAGCCCGCGAGGGCCGTTGGACGCTGCTCGACTACCGCGACATTGTGGTGCACATCCAGCACCAGGACGACCGCAACTTCTACGCGCTGGACCGGCTGTGGAGCGACTGCCCGATAGTTCCGGTGGACCTGGGCGAGCAACCCAAGGCGGCCCCGGAATGACGGTGCGCCGGTTGGTGATGTTGCGCCACGGCCAGACCGACTACAACCTCGGCAGCCGAATGCAGGGCCAGCTCGACACGGACCTGAGTGAGCTGGGCCGAGCCCAGGCCGTCGCGGCGGCCGAGGTGCTGGGCAAACTCCAACCCCTGCTGATCGTGTCGTCGGATCTGCGGCGGGCCTATGACACGGCGATCAAGCTGGGGGAGCGCACCGGGATGCAGGTGCGGGTGGATGCCCGGCTGCGCGAGACGCACCTCGGTGATTGGCAGGGCATGACCCACGTCCAGATCGATGCCGAAGCGCCGGGCGCCCGGCTGGCCTGGCGCGAGGATGCCACCTGGGCACCGCACGGCGGCGAGAGCAGGGTGGACGTGGCCGCCCGCAGTGTGCCGCTGGTGACCGAGCTGGTTGCCGCGGCGCCCGAGTGGGGCGGACCGGGCGAGCCGGAACGGCCGATCGTGCTGGTCGCGCACGGCGGGCTGATCGCGGCGTTGTCCGCCGGCCTGTTGAGGTTGCCGGTGGACAACTGGCCGATCCTGGGCGGCCTGGGCAACGCCAGTTGGGTGCAACTCTCCGGCCATTCCGCGCTGGGCGCGGACTTCGACGCCATCCGCTGGCGCCTGGACGTGTGGAACGCTTCGGCGCAGGTGTCCAACGATGTCCTCTGATCCCGGTCGCGAGACACGTCCCGTACTGCTGATCTTCGCCGACTCGCTGTCCTACTACGGCCCCACCGGCGGTCTGCCAGCCGACGATCCGCGGATCTGGCCGAATATCGTTGCCTCACAATTGGACTGGGATGTCGAGCTGATCGGCCGGATCGGCTGGACCTGTCGCGACGTGTGGTGGGCGGCGACCCAGGACCCCCGGGCCTGGGCGGCGTTGCCCAAGGCCGGCGCGGTGATCTTCGCGACCAGCGGAATGGATTCCCTGCCGTCGGTCTGGCCGACCGCGCTGCGCGAGCTGATCCGTTATGTCCGGCCGCCCTGGCTGCGCCGCTGGGTGCGGGACGGCTACGGTTGGCTGCAGCCACGGTTTTCGCCGATCGCCCGCCCGGCGTTGCCGCCGCATCTGACCGCGGAATACCTCGAACAAACCCGTGCCGCAATCGATTTCAATCGGCCGGGCATCCCGATCGTGGCGTCGCTGCCGTCGGTACACATCGCCGAGACGTACGGCAAGGCACATCAGGGCCGCGCGGGCACCGTCGCGGCGATCACCGCATGGGCTCAGTTCCACAACGTTCCGCTGGTGGATCTCAAAGCCGCTGTCGGCGAAGAGATCATGAGTGGGCGGGGCAACCCCGACGGCATTCACTGGAACTTCGAGGCACACCAAGCGGTTGCGGAGCTGATGCTCAAGGCGCTTGCCGAAGCATTACAGACCGGCGCTGAGGAGCGGCGCGGTTGACAGTTCAGGTGGTCACCGATAGCTCCTCGCGGCTGCCGGCCGAACTGCGGGACCGGTGGGGCATTCGCGAAGTGCCCCTGCACATCTTGTTCGACGACGCCGACCTGCGCGACGGTGTCGATGACATCCCCGAGGACATCCACAAGCGTAATGCGACCACGGCGGCGGCCACCCCGGCCGACTTGAGCGCCGTTTACCAGCGGGCCCTGGCCGATAGTGACGGTGACGGTGTTGTGGCGGTGCATATTTCGTCGGGCCTGTCCGGGACCTACCGCTTGGCGGAACGCGTCGCCGGGGATTTCGGTGGTGCGGTACGGGTCGTCGATTCCAAGTCGACGGCGATGGGCACCGGTTTCGCGGTGCTGACTGCCGCCGAGGCGGCCTCGGCCGGAGGAGACCTGGACGCCGTCACCAAGGTCGCGACCGCCGCCGTCGACCGCACGCACGCGTACATGATCGTGCACCGATTGGACAACCTGCGGCGCAGCGGGCGGATCGGCGGGGCCAAGGCCTGGCTGGGTACCGCACTTGCCCTCAAACCGTTGCTGCATATCGAGGACGGCAAACTCGTTCTGGCGCAACGGATAAGAACCGCCAAGGGAGCTGTCGCCGCGCTGATCGAGCAGATCTGTGCGGTGGTGGGGGAGCGCTCCGCGGCGCTGGCCGTCCACCATGTCGGTAACCCCGACGGCGCACAGGAGTTGGCGGCGGAACTGGCCGAACGGCTGCCGGGCTGTGATCCCGCGATCGTGACGCCGCTGGGTCCGGTGCTGGCGGTGCACGTCGGTGCCGGAGCGCTGGCGGTGTGCCTGCAGCTAGCCGAATGACTTTGATGCTCAGATCTGGCGGTCGAAGATCGTCGTACCGACCGCGTCGTTGTTCCAGATGTAGATGGGCAGTTGGGAGAAGGGGTAGGACCCGGTGTTGAAGACGTAGAAGTTGTCGGCCGTTGCCGATGCGACTACGAACGGGGTGTGGTTCGCGGTGACTGTCTGGGTGTAGAGCGGCACGCCGTTGATCGTGGAGACGGTGATGACTGTTCCGGCCGGCAGGTGGTTACCGATCGCCAGGCCAGGCACCAATGATTGCGGGATGGCTCCCAGCTCGCCACCGGAATCGATGAAAGCGCCTACGGTTTGCGGCAATTCGTTGTTGATCTGCACTTGGACAACGGTTCTGGGGGCACCATCCATCTCGACGAGGGGGGGCAGTGGATTGGGTCCGAACTCCAGCATGCCGCGAGGAAGGTTGATCAACACGCCCTGATTCATGTTGCCCGGCAATGCGGCGTTCACCGGGCTGCTGAACGGAAAGTCGTTGTTGGGTCCCACGCCCAGGTAGGCGGGCAGCAACGAAACGTCTATCGGGTTGCCCGGGTTGTTCAGGTATGCCGAGGTGGCGACCCCGACAGTGGTTGGTGCCGTGACGATTCCATTACCGAAATCCACGGTCGTGACATAGGTCTGGTAGTTGACGAAGAGGGCACCGCCGTAACTCACACTTCCCGTTCCGGTGGGCACACCGAGGTTCGCCAGGTTGACGTACTGCGGCGGCACCACCAGGCCGCTGGCGCCGGAGTCGACGGTGACGGGCGCACTCGGACCACCACCGACCGAGATGTTCAGAATCGGGCTGCCGTACTGGCCGGGGTGAATCAACGTTTGGTTCGGCCCCAGGGCGGTGCTGATCCCCGCGGTCCCGGGTAGTCCCAACAGGCCGCCGCGACCGCCCGCACCGCCGACGCCACCGGGGCCGCTGGCCCCGCCGGTACCGCCGATGCCGATCAGACCCGCGGACCCGCCGGCGCCACCCGGCATGCCGCCGTAGAGATTGCCGCCGCCCGTGCCGCCGTTACCCAGCAACACTCCGCCCGCGCCGCCGGTGCCTCCGGCTATGCCGTAGCGAACGCTGACACCGCCGGTGCCACCGTTGCCGAACAACCAGCCGCCGGCCCCGCCGGGGGTTCCCACGCCCTCGGCCGTTGTGTATCCGTTGGCGCCGTCGCCGAACAGCGGTCGTCCGGTGAGCTGCAGGACGGGTTCGTTGACGAGGCGGGATGCGCCCGCGGCGAGCTGCTGCGCGACGGCGATTTCGGCGTTCGCATAGAGTTGTGCGGTCTCCAGCAGTCGGAGCACAACCTGCTCGTAGGACGTAGCGAATTGCCCGGCCGCCGCCTGATACTGCCGGCCGTGCTCGGTGAAGAGCGCCGCCAGCTCGGCCGAGATCTCGTCGGCGCTGGCGGCCACCAGGCCGGTGGTGGGCACGACTGCCGCCGCGTTCGCCGAGTGCAGCGACGAGCCTATGCTCTCTAAAACTGTTGTCGCCGAGATGAATTGGCTAGGAGACACCAACAATTGCGACACGGCCGGCCCCTCCTTCGTCGATTCCTCACAGAGCGTACTGCGCGGCGGACGCTCCTCGGCGGAGAATTGCGCAGCTTGGTCGGTGTGGGGGCAGGTCTATCGCTGTGCCAAAAGCGGAGCGCTCACCGTTCGTCAGGCTTTGACCAGGGCATTGTCACCCCGCGGATGGACCACCTTCGGCCACCAGAACCAGCGGCCCAGCAGCGTCGCGATGGACGGCATCAGCAATGTGCGCACGATCAGCGTGTCCAGCAGCAGTCCGATGCAGACCGTGGACCCGAACTGGCCCAGCACCCGAAGATCGCTGCCCAGCATCGACGCCATGGTGAACGCGAACACCAGACCCGCGGCCGTCACCACCCCACCGGTGCCGGCCATCGATCGGATGATCCCGGTCTTGAGACCGGCGTGGATTTCCTCCTTGAACCGCGACACCAGCAGCAGGTTGTAGTCCGACCCGACGGCCAACAGGATGATCACCGACAACGCCATGACGATCCAGTGGATCCGGATGCCGAACAGGTCCTGCCAAATCAGCACCGACAACCCGAACGACGCCGCGATCGAACTCGCGGCGGTGCCGACGATGACCAGCGCCGCGACCACGCTTCGGGTCAGCAACAGCATGATCATGAAGATCAGCGTCAACGCCGAGACCACCGCGATCATCAGGTCGTACTTGGCGCCGTCGTGCATGTCCTTGAAGGTCGCGGCGGTGCCGCCGAGATACACCTTGGCATCGGACAGCGACGACTGCTTCAAAGCTTCCTGGGCGGCCGAACGTTCGGCGTCGACACGCGAAATGCCTTCCGGTGTCATCGGATCGCCCTGGTGGGTCACGAAAAACCGCGCCGACTTGCCGTCCGGTGAGAGGAACATCCGCAGACCCGTCTGGAAGTCGGGGTTGTCGAACGCCTCGGGTGGCAGATAGAAGAAGTCGTCATTCTTGGAGGCGTCGAAGCTCTGCCCCATGACGACGGCCGTATTGCTCATCGCCTCCATCTGATTGAGCATCGCCGAAAAGGTCGACTGCATCGTCAGCGTCAGCGCTTTGGTCGTCTTCATCGTCTCGATCATCGGCGGGATCAGCACCAGCATGTGGTGTGTCGCCTCCGCGGTGCGCGCGATGTCCTTGGTCAATATGTCGAATTGACCGGCGAGCTGGTCGAACCCATCCAGCGAGTCGAACAGCGAACGCAGCGACCAGCAGATGGGGATGTCGAAACAGTGCTTCTCCCAATAGAAGTAGCTGCGTATCGGGCGCCAGAAGTCGTCGAAATCGGCGATGTGGTCCCGCAGTCTATTGGTGATGTCAGCGGTTTCGGCCGTGGTCCGGGCGCTGTCGTCGGCGGCTTCGGAAAGCTCGGTGGTGACCTTGTACATCTGCTGCATGGTCTCGATCATGAACTGCATCTGGTCGGCCATCTTGGTGATGTCGTTCATCCGGTCCCGCAGGAACGACAGGTTCTGCATCGTCGTCTGGCTCTGCATGCTGTTCTGAAAAGGTATGGAACTGTGTTGGATTGGGATGCCAAGCGGTCGGGTGATGTCCTGGACCATCGCAATGCCGACGGTGCGCATCACGTTCTTGGCAACCCGGTCCAGCACCAGCATGTCCGCCGGATTGCGCATGTCATGGTCGGACTCGATCATCAACATGTCGGGGTTCATCCGGGCCTGGGAGAAATGCCGGTCGGCGGCGGCCTGGCCGATGTTGGACGGCGCGGAGGTGGGTAGGTAGTACCGGTCGTTGTAGCTGGTCTTGAAGCCCGGCAGCGCCACCATGCCGATCAGCACGATCGCGCCGCTGACCGCCAGAATCGGTGCGGGCCAACGCACCACCGCGGTGCCGACCCGCCGCCACATTCGACCCTGCCGGGCGGCCCGCTTGGATTCGAACAGGTGCATCTTGCTGCCCACGAACACCACCGCGGGACCCAGTGTGACACCGGCCAGGACGACGACCAGCATCCCGATCGCCACCGGGGCGCCCATCGTGTTGAACCACGGCAGCCGGGAGAAACTCAGGCAGTAGGTCGCACCGGCAATCGTCAGACCCGACCCCAGCACCACCGGGGCCACACCGCGAAATGTCGTGTAATAAGCGGTTTCCCGATCTTCACCGGCGCGCAGCGCCTCCTGATAGCGCCCGACGAGGAAGATCCCGTAGTCGGTTCCCGCGGCTATCGCCAACATGGTGAGGATGTTGGCGGCGAAGGTGGTCAGGCCGAACACGTTGTGGTAACCCAGGACCGCGACGAATCCGCGGGATGCCGCCAGCGCGACGAAGGTCATGAACAGCTGGACCAGCGTGGTGACGATGGACCGGTAGACCAGCAGCAGCATGATCGCGATCGCGCCCAAAGTGAACAGGGTGATCTTGGCCAGGCTGGCGTTGCCGATGATGTGCATGTCGTCGCTGAGTGCGGCCGGCCCCGTCACGTAGGCCTTGACCCCGGGCGGCGGTGGGGTACGGTCCAGCACCTCGCGAACCGCGTCGACCGATTCGTTCGCCAGCGTCGTACCCTGGTCGCCGGCCAGGTTGAGCATCACATAGGCGCCCTTGGCGTCGGCGCTCTGCGCGCCCGCCGCGGTCAACCGGTCACCCCAGAAATCCTGGATGTGCTGAATGTGCTTGTGATCGCGCTGCAGTTGGTGGATGAGGTTGTCGTAGAACCGATGCGCCGCGTCGCCCAGCGGCTGCTGGCCCTCCAGCACGATCATCACCGTGCTGTCCGAGTCGAATTCCTTGAAATTGTGGCCGAGCCGCATCATCGCGACCATCGAGGGCGCGTCCGGCGGGGTCATCGGAGCCGAATGTTCTTCGCTGACCTTCTCCAGCGTCGGAACAACGATATTGACGAGAACGGTCAGCGCCACCCAGGCCACGATGATCGGCACCGCGAAGATCCGGATGGTGTGCGGAATGACCGGGCGGTGCGGTCGCGGCTCTTTCGGGGCGGACTCCACTTTGATCGGCGCGGTGTCGCCGGCTCCGACGCGCGTCGTGCTGTCGAGGTCGCTCATGCCGACTTCACCAGGCAGAAGGTCTGCGGATTGACCCCGTCGGACTTCTGCTCCTCGCGGACCACGCCGTCGACGGTGATGCGGCAGCCGATCCGGCCGCCATCGCTTTGGGCCATGATGTTGGCGCTCACCGAAGGCAGCGTTGTGGAGAGTGTGAACGACCAGGGCAGCGCGGCGGCGTCGACCTGATGCGTGTTGGCGTCGGCGTCCCAATAGTTGATGTTGGCCGTGGCTCCGGGCGTACCGAAGATTTCATAGAGCACAACTTTCGGGTTGAACTGCACGATCTCGATTCCTGCGCCGGCGTTGGCGTTGAGGTCCTCCGAGCCGAAGATGCGGTGCAGTCGCGAGACGACCAGCGCCGAAACGGCCAGAACGACCACGAGGACCAGCGGTATCCATGCTTTCCTCAGCGCTCGGGTAACGGAGCCTGAAAGTGAACCAGTCCTCATCACCACCGCCTTCTGCCGTCCGATCCTGGGGTTGCAACACCACATCGGGCAGCAGGCTTCCCCGGCCCGATAAAAATATTTGCTCGGCTAAGTATCGTAAACCCGTAGTGGACGCGCGCGTTCCTCGGGTGCGCCCTGGTGTGCCGAACGACACAGGCTAGCGCGCGACCCGTCCCGTCACCGGCGGCAGGTCTGCAAGCGTCACAATGCCCGGTTTCGCGGCCACCACTGCCGGCACGGCATTGGTGACCGGCAGCGCGGTGTAGATCATGCCCAGCCCCATGAAGCCGGGCTCCGTCCAGTCCTTGGGCGGCAGGCAGTGCAGCACCGTGCGCATGTTGGGCAGCCCGAACACCTGGATGACGTGACCGTGCTCGAGGGGCTTGGGCGGAGTCACGTGATCGCCCATGATCCAGTTGAAGCCGACGCTGACGACGTTGCGCTCGCCCTCCCAGCCGCGGTGGTAACCGTGGACGCCGGCGACGGTTCCCGCCGGAATCTTCATGAAACCCAGGTCGGTGTCGCCGGTGGCGGCGGTGAAGGTGACATCGAACGTCATCCGGTCCAGATGTGCCCCGATCGCGTCGGCCATCATCGCGGCCGATTCGGCGAACACCTCGCTTTCGCGGCGCACACTCTCGGCCAGGCCGGGGGTGTCGGGATCCTGGGAGAAGCCCATGGCTCGCTGAGTTCCGGCCGATTCATACGTCGAGCAGTCCACCGATTCGGTGATGCGGATCTCGTCGACCCGCTCGCAGGACCCGCTGAGCACCATGCCAACCATGTTCGTCATGCCCGGATGCGCGCCGCTGCCGAAGATCGACGAGCCGCCCTGCCGGCAGGCCGCCTCGATGCGCTCACGGTCCCGGGGTGTCTGCTTGCCGCCGGTGATCCACGCCGCGCTGGTGCACACGTTGACTCCCGACTCCAGCAGCCGCACGAGCTCATCGATGTTGGGCCACAACGGGTTATAACAGCACGCGTCGGCGCCCAGCGCGATCAGCGCATCGATGTCATTGGTGGCGCGCACACCGGTCGGTTCGGGCCAGCCCGCGAGGTCGGCGGCGTCCACCCCGACCTTGCCCGGCCCGTGCGCGAAAACCCCGACCAGCTCCATGTCGGGCCGGCCGATGATGGCGTGCAAGGAGCGCCGCCCGATGTTCCCGGTGGTCCACTGGATGACGCGTAGCGGGCGGTCTGTGTGTGCTGTGCTCATCAGGCTCCTTTGCGCCGGGTCTGCGCCACGTGGCTGGGAGCCATTATCGCCGGGGGCGGTTGCCGCTAGTGAGCGCCCCGGTTGAGCACGGACATGGCGCCGGACAGAATCTGCGACAACGGATCTGCGCCGCCGCCGAAGGTGGCCTGGGTGGCGGGCGCGGTGACGGCAGCCGGGTCATATCCGTTCACCGGATCGACCTGGATGGGTGCGGTCAGCGGATCGTCGTTGCGCGAATATCCCTCGTTGACCATGGGCAGCAGCACCGCGTCGAGCTCGTTGAGCGTCTCTTCCGGCACGCCTGCGTACTGGAACGGCAGCACCAAGGGAAGATGCCGCTCCGGGATCAGATACGTCGTCGTCGTTGCGCCCCGCGAGTTCACCGTCGTCCGGATGTTCTGCGGCGGCACCATGCTCGGGTTGGTGAATGCCACCGCGGTGTGCCCGGTCATCAATCCCACCAGCGTGTTGGCCAGTGCCATCAGGTTGTCCGGACGGTCGGGGAAGTCGGCGATCGAGTCGTAGGCCGAGATGAACATCTTGGTGTTGTACTGGCTCTCCACCGGAGGCGGCACCGGGTAGTCGAGGGCGGGAACGACGCTGCCGACCGGGAACATGGCGGTCAGGAAGCTCTCGCCGAAGGCGTGACGGGCGACCGGATCGCCAAAGGTGGCGAAACTCAACTGATCTGGTGGGGGAGCGTTGGGGTCGGTGGCGAGCCGGGCCTGCAGTTCGTCGAGGACGAGCGCTCCTTCGGACAAGCCGATCGCCGTGCCGGGGCCGCCCTGCCGGATCGCCGCGTCCAGGTTGTCCGCGCCGACGACGACCGATTCGCCGACGCTGGGCCCGTCCGCGCCCAGCCCGGGAAACATCTCGTCGAGTTGGCCGATGCCCGGGAAGAGCCGTCCCAGCACGTGGCCCTGCACCTGGCCGGCGGGATAGTCGATGATCTGGCGGCGCAGGCCGGGGAACCACTCGGCGCCCTCGCGTCGGATGTACTCGTCATAGGGGATGCCCAGAACGTGGGCGCCGCCCAGCGCGTAGGCCGTCCCACCGGGCTGCGGCGCCTCATCCGTCGGCGTTTCGTCGGCCATCGCCCGCCCGACTCCCAAACAGCTTGTGGCACCGACGGTTACCAGCGCGGTGAGTCCTGCGAGCAGTTTCTTCATCCCTACTTCTCTTCCCGTAGTGCGCTCCCGTACGAGGCGAGCCTCATGCGCCCGCGCTGGTTCGGCCCGGTGACACTCGTGATGGCCACCAACTCGCCTTGCCGACCAGCGTAGCGATGGCGGGCACCGTGATGGTGCGTACCAGGAAGGTGTCCAGCAGGATCCCGACGCCGATCACGAAACCACCCTGGATCACGGTGCCGATGGTGGAGAACAACAGGCCCCACATCGAGGCGGCGAAGATCAACCCGGCCGCGGTGATCACCCCGCCGGTGGAGCTCAGGGTGCGGATGATGCCGTAGCGCATGCTGTTCGGTGATTCATCACGCATCCGCGAGATGAGCAACATGTTGTAGTCCGCACCGACCGCCACCAGCACCACGAAGGCCAACGGCGGAATGCTCCAATGCAATTGCTGGCCGAGCAGGTACTGGAACACCAGGACGCCGATACCCACCGCCGACAAATACGAGATCACCACCGACCCCACCAGATACAGCGGTGCAACGATCGCGCGCAGCAGCGCGATCAGCGTCAGCAGCACGACGATCAGCGTGACCGCGATGATGAACCTGATGTCGTGTTCGTAATAGTCGCGGGTGTCACGCAGCGTGACCGGATATCCCGCCATCGAGATCGAGGCATCGGCCAGCGCGGTGTTCGGCTGCGCGCTGCGAGCGGCGGCGGTGATGGCGTTGACCTGATCCATGGCTTCGGCGCTGAACGGGTTGAGCTTCGTCTGCACCAGGTACCGCACCGAGTGGCCGTCCGGGGAGATGAACAGCTTGGCGGCCTTCCTGAACTCCTCCATGCGCAGCAGTTGAGGCGGAATGTTGAAGCCGGCCATCGATGGTTCCGCCGCGTCGTCCTTCATCGCGAGCAGGAACGCCGACGCTTCGCCGAGTCCGGTGCCCATCTGCCTGATCTGGTCGACGAGTTGGTCCACGCCGTCGGCCACCTGCCGGCTGCCGCCGGCTACCCGCTCCGCGCCCTGTTGCAGACGGTTCAGGCCGCCCTCGACTCCACCGGCCTGGTCGAATCCCATGGCATGCAGTGCCCGGGTGAAGTTGGCGAGTGCGCCGCGCAACCGGTCCGCCGTCGCGGCCAGGGTCTGTTTGTCGCCGAACCCTTGCAGTTGGTTCGCCAGATCGTTGATCTGGTCGAGGCTTCCGCTGTTGCGCGCATTCACCAGCCGCTCGAACTGCGCGCGGGTAGCGGCGCACGAGGCATCAACGTCACAGATCACATTGCCCTGCAGTGCCATCAAGACCGGAGGGACCCAACCGAACATGTCCCGGACCGCAGCGAAGTTCAGGCCCATCTCATGGCCGAGCGCGTTGATGCTGTTGACCAGCTTCGCCGCGGTGGTGACTTCTTTGACCAACCGATCCCCGCCGTACTGGCCCCGCATCGAGGTGAAGACATCGACCAGGCCCTGCATCGCGGAGACCATCTGGTTGACCTGTCCGCGCACATCACCCAGGTTCTCGGCCAGCGTGTTGGCTCCCCTGCTCAGCCGGTTCAGGTCGTTGTCGTGCTCGCTGATCAGTGCGGCGCCGGCGCCCAGCCGGGCGCCGATGGCCCCGGCCTGATACGTGGCTCTGAACTCCTCGGGCACGGCGCCGGTGGGCCGAGTGATTCCGGTGACGGCGGCAATGTTGGGTAGTTGACTGACTCGCTCGGCCATCTGCTCCAGGTCGGCCAGCGCCCGTGGCGTGCGCAGGTCATGCGGCGACTGGACCAGGATGTATTCCGGGATCGACTGATTCACGGGGAAGTGGCGCTCCAGCGCCGTGTACCCGATGGAGCTCGGAGCCGATGCGGGCACACCCTTGCGGTCGTCGTAGTTGAACCGCACCAAGCCGGCGCAGCCGGCCAGAATGGCCAGCACCAGCAGGCTCGCGACCAAGTGGGTCTTGGGCCGGCGCACGATCCGGATTCCCGAACGCCGCCAGAACCGGGACGTCAGCTCGCGCCGTGGCTTGACCCACCCACGGGGACCGGCCACCACCAGAATGGCGGGCAACAAGGTCATCGCGGCAAGGAACGCCACCCCGACGCCGATCGCCGACGACAAGCCGACCGATGAGAACACTCCCATCTGGGAGAAACTGATACCGAGGAACGTGATGCCCACCGTGGCTGCCGATGCGGCGATCACCTTTCCGATCGACATCATCGCCCGCCGCACCGCTCGATCGAAGTCGTCGCCTTGCCGGAGATAGTCGTGATAGCGGCTGATCAGGAAGACGGCGTAGTCCGTCCCGGCGCCGGCGATGATGGCACTCAAGAACACGATGGACTGGTTTGACACGCCGATGCCGGTGACGTCCGACATGGCCGCGACCACGGCCTGGGCGATGACCATCGATATGCCGATCGCCAGCAATGGCAGCAGCATGGTCACCGGATTTCGATAGACCAACAGCAGGACCAGCAGCACCAGCACCGCGATCGCGACTTCGATCGGGACCCGATCCCGGTTGCCCGCGGCGGTGAGGTCGGCGACCGTGGCCGCGGGCCCGGTGAGGTGCGCCGTCAGCTGCGACCCGGCGACGGAGTGTTTGACGATGTCGGCGACCCGCTGGAACGCGGCATAGGACTTCGGTGTGCCCAACTCACCCGCCAGACCGACCGGCAGCACCCAGGTGGTGCGGTCCTTGCTGGTCAACGTCGAACGCAAGGGCGGTGTGTCGACGAAATCCTGCAACATCAACACGTCCCGCTTGTCCTCGCGCAAGGCGCTGACCAGCTTGCGGTAGGCAACTTCGTCCGCAGGCTTCAAGCCGCTGTCATTGGTCAGGACCACCAACAGCAGGTCGTCCGCCCCCGATTCGTGAAACGCCTCGGTCATCTTCCGGGCTGTGACGCTCGAGGGCGCATCGCTCGGCAGGATGTCGAGCGGGTGCTTCTCGGCCATCTTGTTCAGGGATGGGAACGCCAACGGCAGGGCGACCGCGACGGCCACCCACAGGCCGATCACCAACCAGGGCCACCGCACCACTGCATCGGCTAGCCGTCGCAAACTGCTCCTACCCCCGGTCGCGCCCTGCCGGAAACCGCGAGCCTCGGCAAGGCGGTGACCATCGAACTACTCCACATTACGCAACGCGCCCCCAGTGCCCGGTGTCCGCGACCCGCCCGCAGACCTCCTTCATCGCGGCCATATAGCGGGTGATCGAAGTGCGGGCCACCGGATTGTCCGGATACATCACCGCCATCACCGTGCCCTCGCCGTACCGGAAAATGTAGATCGTCAGCTGATACGAGTATCGGCCGTCGGAGTGAATACCGATGTTGTCCGCATAGCCCATGTCCGCGGCGGCAAGCACGGCATTCAGCGGAGCCGCGTCGCCGTGCAGGAAGTTCGTCACCGGGAAGTTCGGGCGGGGCCAGTTCAACCACGGCGCCAATTCCAGCGCGCGGTAGTAAGGCACCCTGGCCATGTCCAGACCCGAATCGAACGACGCCTGAGCTGTCCACGCGGCCTCGGCGAAGGATGTCGCGGCGATCGGGACGGTGATCGGTACCAAACCGGTGAACCAGCCCTGAGTCATGAAATTGTCCGAGCCGGTCCGGGAGTCCCTGGGGGTGAGTCCGTAGTAGGTGGGAGCCCCGGTGAATTCGTGCTCGACCAGTGCGATGCACGCGAACAGGCCGCCGACGAAGCGGGCCCCGGCCGCGCCGCAGGCCGCGTCGAATCGTAGCGTCTGCTCCGGGTTCATCAGGGGCTCGGTGATCATGGCGCTGCGCCCCGGCTCCATCGGATTGCCAAGCGGCAGCGGGAAATCCGGAAGGCTGGCGGCGTTGTTCTCGGCGAAGTCGATCCACGTCTGTATCTGCGGTGAATCCAGGGTCAACGTCGAGGTGTATTCCCGCTCCCTGGTGCAGAAGTCGTCATAGCTGCCCGCTTCCGGCAGCGCCAGGGCTTGGCCGCTTGATGTCAACGTGGTGTACATGCCGTGCGACTCGAGCATCGTGATGCCGATCAACGTCGCGTCCCCGTGAACGTGATCGATACACGCATAGAAGGTGAAGTGCTCCTCGCTCTGGATGATCCCGAACGTGAAGCAGCCCCACTCGAACGCGTCCGGGGTTGCCACGACATGGTCGTGAATTTCTTCGACACTCATCTTGCCGTGGTCGACCGGCGCGAATTCGACGTCGTCGGGATCGCTGATCGTGTGCCGGACGATTTCGCCGTCCGGGGTGTAGTCGAACCAGCTGCGGTATGTGTCGTGACGGCGCAGGTATGCGTTGAGCGCCTTGTCCATGACGCCGAGATCGCAGTGTCCAGGCACTTCACATGACGCGATGATTTGTCGCGAGTAATCCAGTCCCGCTTTCGCCCGCTCGCGACAGCCGCGCAGATGCTGACCCTGCATGTAGCTGACCGGCACCGAGCTGACCGGCGCCAGACGGGCCTTCGCCCGGGCCTCGGGAGTCGGATGCCAAGTGGTGACCACGCCGGGACGCACGGTCCAATCGCTCATCGAACCGATCGTGATCTTCCCGATACGCAATTAATTCTCCTTGATCTGGACCGCCGCCCTCGGGCCCGCTGGTAGCGACATCAAGATAACCCTTGGTCGATGCTCGTCGGCGACGCCCGAGGTCATGACGGTGCCCCCCGGCGGCCGCCGTCGGCGGTTACTGTGATGTAGCGGGGGTCGCTAACGCAGGAACGGATGCACGGCGTAGATATGACCTAGCAAAGTTTTCCGGATGATGGCACCTCAGGGCCCCTGTACTTGCAATACTTGCCGTCTACGTTGATCTGCCGCCCAGCCAGGCCGGGCAGGTAGAGCAAAGAACGGCTCGGGACCTGGTTCGGAGCTGCCCCGGCCGCGGCGTGGAAAAACCAGGCCCGAACAATCGAACCTGCGCTTTCCAGGCAGAGAGGACAAATGCATGGCAACCGTCGAGGATCCGGTGGAACGGGCATCGGGTTTTGCGATCGTGGGCTACGCACTGCGTATGCCGGGTGCTGCCGACGCGGACGAGTTCTGGGACGTGCTGCTGCAGGGCCGCGACGCGATCTCCGAAATACCTCCGGACCGGTGGGACGTCGAGGAATTCTTCGACGCGGACCCCGACGCACCCGGAAAGGTAGCGACGCGGCGGGCGGGCTTCATCGACGACGTGACGGGGTTCGATGCGCCGTTCTTCGGCTTGTCGGCCCGCGAGGTCCGATTGATGGACCCCCAGCATCGGCTGCTGCTCGAGACGGCGTGGCGGGCGGTGGAACACTCCGGAACCGCGCCAACGGCTCTGGCGAACACCAACACCGGCGTGTTCATCGGCCTGTCCACCCACGACTACCTCGGAATGGCCTCGGATGAGCTGACTTACGACGAGATCGAGGCCTACATGGCGATCGGGACGGCGGCCGCGGCCGGCGCCGGCCGGATCAGCTACCGGTTGGGCCTGCAGGGTCCGGCGGTCACCGTCGACACCGCCTGCAGTTCGTCGTTGGTGGCGATCCACCAGGCCTGCCAGGCGCTGCGGCTGGGTGAATGCGACCTCGCCCTGGCCGGCGGTGCGAACGTGCTGCTCAGCCCGGCGACCATGATCACCTTCTCGCACGCGCACATGCTGGCGCCCGACGGCCGGTGCAAGACCTTCGATGCGGCCGCGGACGGATACGTCCGCGGTGAGGGCTGCGGCGTCGTCGTCGTCAAACGTCTTGACGACGCGATCCGCGATGGAGACCGGATCCGCGCGGTGATCCGCGGCAGCGCGGTGAATCAGGACGGCGCATCGGGTGGCCTGACGGTGCCCAACGGTGTGGCCCAACAGCGGGTGCTCACCGAGGCGCTGGATCGCGCCGGGGTCGCCGCGCGCGAGGTGGGATATCTCGAGGCGCACGGGACCGGGACGTCGCTGGGCGATCCGATCGAAGTCCAGGCCGCCGGCGCGGTGTACGGCGACGGGCGCGAATCGGGCCGGCCGCTGCTGATCGGCTCGGTGAAGACGAACATCGGTCACCTCGAAGCGGCGGCCGGGATCGCGGGCGTGATCAAGGTGATCCTGTCGCTCGAGCACGAGGTGCTGCCGAAGCACCTGAACTTCCGCACCCCGTCGCCGCATATTCCGTGGGACAAGCTGGCCGTGCGGGTCGTGCAGGAATCCACCTCCTGGGAACGCAACGGCCAGCCCCGCATTGCCGGTGTCAGCTCGTTCGGGTTCTCCGGGACCAATGCGCACGTCATCATCGAGGAAGCGCCGAACGTCGCGGTCGCGCAACCGGCTGAGCAGCCGGCGGACAGGTTCAGCCTGCTGCCGTTGTCGGGACGCACCCCGGCCGCGTTGGCGCAGATCGCCGAGCAGTACCGCGGTTGGTTGACCACGCATCCCGACGCGGAGCTGGCGGACGTGTGCTTCACCGCCGGGGCCGGGCGGTCCCACTTCGAGCATCGTGCGGCGCTGGTGGTGAACTCGACCGAATCCGCCACGGAGCTACTCGGTGCGCTCGCCGACGATCGGCCGGCGCCGGGGCTGGTACGTGGCGTCTCCGACGACACGCCGAAGACCGCATGGTTGTTCCCGGGGCAGGGCAGCCAGTTCCCCGGCATGACCCGGGAATTGTTCGAGACCGAGCCGGTGTTCGCCGAGACGATGACCCGGTGCGCGGCCGTTGTCGATGAGGTGCTCGAAAAGTCGTTGCTGGACGTCATTTTCGACGCGGACGACCCGGACACCTTGCGGCAGACCAGCTACGCCCAGCCCGCGCTGTTCGCGGTGGAGATGGGCCTGGCCCGCTTGTGGCAGTCATGGGGCTTCGAGCCGGATGTGGTGCTGGGCCACAGCGTCGGCCAGTATTCCGCCGCCTGTGTCGCCGGGGTGTTCAGCCTGGAAGACGGGGCGCGGCTACTCGCCGAACGAGGCCGGCTGTTCGGCAACCTGCCGGCGGGTGGCCGGATGGTCGCGATATTCGCCGCCGCCGAGCGGGTCGAGAGCTTCACCGACGAGTTCCCGCGGCTGTCGGTGGCCGCGTACAACGGCGCCAACACGGTGTTGGCGGGTCCCGCCGAGGACCTGGACCGGGCGGTGGCCACGCTGACCGCCGACGGTGTCCGGTGCGACTGGCTCGACACCAGTCACGCTTTCCATTCGGCGTTGCTGGATCCGGCCCTCGACGAATTCGAGTCGTTCGCGAACCGCTTCGCATTCAGTGCGCCACGCCGGACTCTGGTGTGCAACCGCACCGGAAAAGCATTGGGCCGCAACGCCAAACTCGACGGCTCGTACTGGCGACGGCACGCACGTCAGCCCATCGAGTTCGCCAAGAGCGTCGCCACTTTGGCCGATCTCGGTTGCGCCGTGCTGCTGGAGGTCGGCCCGCAACCGATCCTTTCCGCCGCCGCGCTGCGGGCTTGGCCCGACCCGGCGACCGCACCACGGGCGATCGCGTCGCTGCGGCGCAACAGCGGCGACCGTCGCCAGATCACCGAAGCCGTTGCGGGCGCCTACGTGGCCGGCCACTTGCCCGACTTCGCGGCCCTCGTACAGGGGCCGCGGCGCAAGCTCGACCTGCCCACGTATCCGTTCCAGCATCGCGAGTACTGGTACCGCGACAAGCGGGTTCCTCCCACGTACAGAGCCAAAGCGGCTGATCAGTCCGGCGCAGCTCGGTCTGCCGCGCGCACCGACGCCGTTCGGCTACTCGAGGACGGCCGGATCGACGAGCTGGTCGCGCTGCTCGGTGGCGAGGACGGCAACCAGCAGACTGCGGAAGTCTTGAAAAAGCTTGCGGCGCAACATAACCAACAGCGCGCAACCCAATCCATCGCGGATATTCGCTATGACATCCGCTGGGAGAAGCTGGCCCGGACAGCAGGGTCGCAGTCAACCGAACCGGGCGCCTGGTTGCTGATCGGTGACGACGCCGAGGCGATCGAGCCGCTGGCCGATGCGTTGACCGCCCGCGGGGACCGCCACCAGGTCCTCGGACTGCCAGTCACCGATGCGGACGAGGAGCGGATGGAAGCGGCGTTGCGCGCCGCGGCAGCACAGGACACGACGCCTCGCATCCTCGTGCTCGCGGCCCTCGAGTCCGACTCGGAGCCCTCGATGCGGTCGCTGCTGCGCATGCAGCACCGGGTGCTGGGCGGTCTTCGGCGGTTGTTCCGGTCGGCCGGAGCCGCCGAGCTGCGGGCACCCATCTGGTTGATCACCCGTGGCGCACAACGGGTCACAATTTCGGACAGCGTGTCGCCGGTGCAGTCCTGCCTGTGGGGCTTCGGGCGCGCCGCCGCGCTGGAACACCCGCAACTGTGGGGAGGGCTGGCCGACCTGCCCGAAGGTGGTGCGGACGAGTGGCCGGTGCTGATCGAGCACGTGCTGACCGCCCCCGCCGCGGAAGATCAGGTCGCCCTGCGTGATCGCGCCGTCCACGGCGCGCGGCTGAGCCGGCGTGCGGGTCTGCCGAGCGCCACGGCGCCGGTGATCCGGGATGACGCAACGTATCTGGTGACCGGCGGGCTCGGCGGGGTCGGCCTGGAAATCGCCGAATATCTCGCCGCCCAGGGCGCCCGCCACGTGGTGCTGACCAGTCGGCGCTCGCCCAGCGACGCCGCACAACAGCGTATCGATGCGATCGGCGAGCAGTACGGCTGCGACATCACCGCCGTCGCGGCGGATGTGGCCAACCCGCACGATGTGGCCCGGTTGCTGACCACCGTGCAGGCCGAACTGCCGCCGCTGGCCGGCATCGTGCACGCGGCCGGGGAGATGGGCACCACCCCGTTGCGCACGCTCGACGACGCCGAGGTGGACCGGGTCTTCGCCGGAAAGGTCTGGGGTGCTTGGAATTTGAGCGAAGCGACCGCGGACCTGTCGCTGGACTTCTTCCTCAGCACATCCTCGATCGCCGCGGTCTGGGGCAGCTTCGGGCAGACGGCCTACAGCGCGGCCAACGCGTTCCTGGACGGTCTGGCCTGGCGGCTACGCGAGCAAGGTGTTCCCGCCGTCAGCGTCAACTTCGGGCCGTGGTCGGCGGGCATGGCCGACGCGGACGCTCGTGCCCACCTCGAGAAGCGCGGCGTGCGGACCTTGCCGCCCACCGACGCCCTGGCCGGGATGGCCGAACTGCTTTCGGGCGCCTCGGCGCAAGGGCCGGTGCAAGGGGTGGTGGCCCGAATCGACTGGGCCCGGTTCCTGCCGCTGTATCAGCAGGCCGGCACGCGGTCGCTGTTTGCCGAGGTGGAACGTGAGCTGCCCGAGTCGGTGACCGACCCGGCACCCTCGGGGACCACCAAACTGGTCGAAAAACTCACCCGTGCACCGGCGCAGCAACGCAAGAAGCTCGTCGTCGACTACCTCCGCGACATAGTCGCCGAGGTAACCCGCATCGACGCCACCGAAATCCGGGACGAGGCAGGCTTTTTCGACCTCGGCATGGACTCGCTGATGGCGGTGGAACTGCGGCGCCGTGTCGAGCAGTCCGTGGGCAAGCAGCTGCCGGCGACGCTGGCAATGGACTATCCGCGGCTGGTGGACGTCGCCGACTACCTCCTGGACGACATCCTCGGCTTGAGCGCGCAACCCGCCAAGGCAAGCGCTGCACCGGCTGTGCCCGCCTCGGCGGGGCTGGGTGCCGCGGACGAGCCGATCGCCATTGTCGCGGTCGCATGCCGCTTTCCCGGCTCGCCCGATCCCGACGCGTACTGGGAACTGCTGTCCGGCGCGGTCGATGCGATCCGGGAGATCCCGGACGACCGCTTCGACATTGACGAGTTCTACGACCCGGACCCCGAGACGCCGGGCAAGATCTACAGCCGCAACGGCGGCTACCTGGAGGGCATCGACGGGTTCGATCCGGAGTTCTTCGGTATCTCGCCCCGCGAGGCCGTGTGGATGGACCCCCAGCAGCGGTTGATGCTGGAGATCGTCTGGGAGGGCCTGGAACGTGCGGGCTATTCGCCGGCGGCGTTGCGCGGCAGCCGAAGTGGCATCTTTGTCGGCGTCGCCGCCAACGAGTATTCACACCTGTTGTCCAGCGACTCGGTCGAGAACATCGAAGCCCACTTCATCACCGGCAACGCGCTGAACGCCATCGCCGGCCGGGTGGCCTTCGCGCTGGGTCTGGAGGGGCCGGCCGTGGCGGTCGATACCGCCTGCAGCTCTTCGCTGGTGGCGGTCCACCAGGCGTGCCAGGCCCTGCACTCCGGTGACTGCGACCTGGCACTCGCCGGTGGGGTCAATGTTCTATTGAGCCCGGCTTCCATCGTCGCCGCCTCCCGTGCCCGGATGTTGTCCCCGGACGGGCGCTGCAAGACCTTCGACGCCGCAGCCGACGGCTACGTCCGCAGCGAGGGTTGCGGCATCCTGGTCCTCAAGAGGCTCAGTGATGCCGAGCGCAACGGCGACCGGATCTGTGCCGTCATCCGGGGCACCGCGGTCAATCAGGACGGTGCCTCCAGCGGGTTGACCGTGCCCAACGGCGGTGCGCAGCAACGCCTCATTTCGGCTGCGCTGGCGCGTGCCGGCATCGGCGGCCGGGACGTCGACTACCTCGAGGCGCACGGAACGGGCACCTCGCTGGGCGATCCCATCGAGGTGCAGGCCGCCGCGGCGGTCTACGGCGGCGACCGCGATCCGAACCGTCCGCTGCTGCTGGGATCCGTCAAGACCAACATCGGCCATCTCGAGTCGGCGGCCGGTGTCGCCGGCCTGATCAAGGTCGTGTTGTCCCTTGAGCACGAAATGCTGCCGCAGAACCTGCATTTCGAAAACCCGTCGCCACATATCCCGTGGGATTCGCTGCCGGTTCGGGTGGTGGACAAGCCGACTCCGTGGCAGACGAACGGCCGGCCACGCCGGGCCGGAGTCAGCTCGTTCGGCTTCACCGGCACCAACGCCCACGTGCTGCTGGAGGAGGCGCCAGCAGCGGCGACCGCCGACGCTTACTCGGTGGACGACGGCGTGCCGGAGCCGGACGCGCCCGCCACCACGATCGGGGTGTTGCCGCTGTCGGCCCGCTCACCGCAGGCACTGGTGGCGCTGGCGCAGCGCTACGAAACGTGGCTGGACGCCCACCCGAAGGTCGACATCAACGACGTGTGCTTCACCGCCGCGGTGGGACGGTCGCACTTCGAGCACCGTGCCGCGCTGGTGGTGGATTCGGTGCAGGGCGCCCGCGAACTGCTGGCCGAGCTGGCCGAGAACCGGGTGCGCCCCGGCGTGACCCGGGGCGAGTGCACCGACCCGCCGAAGACGGCTTGGCTGTTCACCGGCCAGGGCAGCCAGTATCCGGGGATGGCACGCGAATTGTTCGACGCCGAACCGGTTTTCGCCGACACGGTGCGGCGTTGCGCGGAGGCGATCGATTCGATGCTGCCCCGCCCGCTGCTCGAGGTGCTGTTCGCCTTGGACCGCGACGGCGGAGAAACGCTGCGCCACACCTCATTCGCCCAGCCGGCGCTGTTCGCCATCGAGATGGGCCTGGCCCGCCTGTGGCAGTCGTGGGGCATCGAACCCGACGTGGTGCTGGGGCACAGTGTCGGCCAGTATGCTGCGGCCTGTGTGGCCGAAGTCTTCAGCCTCGAGGACGGGGCACGACTGATGGCCGAACGGGGCCGACTGTTCGGCAGCCTGCCCGACGGCGGTCGGATGGTGGCGGTGTTCGCCAACGCCGAACAGGTGGAGGCAGCCGCCAAGGCGGCGCCGCGGGTGTCGGTCGCGGCCTACAACGGCCGCAACACCGTGCTGTCCGGGCCGGGTGAAGACCTGGAGGAGATCGTCGCGGCGTTCAGCGGCGAGGGTGTGCGCTGCACCTGGTTGGACACCAGCCACGCGTTCCACTCCGAGCTGCTCGAGCCGGTGCTCGACGAATTCGAGTCGTACGCAGCGAGAATCGCCTACGCGGTGCCGACCCGGCCGCTGGTCTGCAACCGGACCGGCGGGGTGCTGAGCGCAGAAACCCCGCTGGACGCGCAGTACTGGCGCCGGCACTCCCGCCAGCCGGTGCAGTTCAGCGAAAGTGTGCGCACGGTAGCCGAACTGGGCTGCTCGGTCCTGATGGAGATCGGACCGCAGCCGATTCTGACCGCGGCCGCGATCCAGGTGTGGCCGGAGCACTCGGCGACGCCGCGTGCCATCGTCTCGCTGCGTAAGGGCGTCGACGGGCGCCGGCAGATCGCCGAGGCGCTGGCCGCCGCGTACGTGTCCGGGCATCGTCCCGATTTCGCTGCGCTACACCAGGGTGCAAGGCACCGACTCGAAATGCCGACCTATCCGTTCCAGCGCCGCCACTTCTGGCCGAAGGTGTCCGGGATCGCCGGCATCGGTGGCGACACCGCGGGCGTAGCCGGAATCCTGGGCAGCGTCAAGGATCTCGCGTCCGGTGACGTCGTCTACACCAGCCGGTTGTCGGTGAAGACGCAGCCGTGGCTGGCCCACCACGTCATCTACGGCACCGTGGTGGTGCCGGGCGCGACGTACGCGGCGATGGCCCTGGCCGCGGTCGGGCCGCCGGCGCGGGTGCAGGACGTGTTCTTCTACGAGCCGATCATCCTGCCGGATAAGGCGTCTCGTGAGGTGCAACTGACTTTGCACCCGTTCGAGGACGGCGGCGGCTGGACTTTCCGGGTGCACAGCCGGCCCTACGGCGTCCGTGAGGCGGAATGGTCGCTGAATGCCGACGGCACCGTCGTCACCGGTGTTGGTGAGGATTCGGGACCCGATGCGTCCGATCCCATCGACGCGGCGACCGAGCGGTTGAACCGCACCCGTCCCCAGCAGTTGTTCGAAACCTTCGCCGACATGGAGTTGGCGTGGGGGCCCACCTGGGCCAACTGCCTGAAATCGCTGTGGGTGGGCGAGGGTGAAGCCATCGGCGATGTCGTCGTCGGCGACGAACTCGCCGAGCACCTCGGCGCCGAGCCGATTCACCCGGTCCTGCTGGACCTGTGCACCGGTGTGGCATTCCCGGCCTTCCCGGCGCTGCTCGAGGCGACCGAACAGGGCGCGGTACCCGATCTGTTCCTGCCGCTGCGGTACGGGCGGGTCAGCCTGCAAGGTCCGATCCCGCGGCGGTTCTATTGCCGCGCGACCTGGCGCACCGGCGGTACGGAGAGCGAAACGCAGGTCTTCGACCTCGATTTCGTGGACCGCGATGGTCGACACCTCGGCGGAATCCACGAGTTCACCGTCAAACGCGCCCCCCGGGAAGCGTTGTTGCGCGGGCTCGGCGGCGACGCCACCCGCCTGCTGTACACCCTGGGCTGGCACGAGGTACCGCCGCCGTCCGGTGAGACCGCAGAAAACGGCGGCGACGCCTGGCTGATCGCCGGATTCGACGAACTGGCGGCCGCCCTGCCCAACAGCGTCACGACCACCGCTGCCGAGGATCCCGAGCATTGGCGGCAACTGCTGGCGCAAGCGCAGGAACGCGGGACACCGATCGGCGGCATCGTCTGGCGCAGCACGGCAAAAGCGGGTGCCGACGAGTCGAGCGCGGAATTCAGCGCTCGGCTCGAGGCCGAGTTGACCAACCTGGCCGGTACCGCGCGGACCCTGCTGGCCGACGAAGCTCGGCTGTCCGGCGGATTCTGGGTCATCACCGAGCGTGGTGTGGCAACCGAATCCGGCGAGCGGGTCGACCCGGTTCAGGCTGCGCTGTGGGGGCTCGGCCGCACCATCATCGCCGAGCAACCGACGCTGCGCTGCCGGCTGGTCGACCAGGACGGATCCGAGGAGGCGGTCCAGTCGCTGGCCGCACTGCTCGGCGCGGCCGATGACTCCGAACCCGAACTGGCACTGCGCCAAGGCAAGTTCCTGGTGTCGCGGCTGATGCCGTGGTCGCGCAGTGGGCTGCTTGCGGTGCCGCGGGCAACGGACTACGTCCTGGCGCCGACCGAACGCGGCGCGATCGACAACCTGCGGCTGGCTGAGACGGACGTGCCGCCGCCGGATCCGGGGCAGGTGCAGATCCGGGTCGAGGCCGCCGGCCTCAACTTCCGCGATGTGCTCAACGTGTTGGGCCTGTACCCGGGCGATCCGGGGTTGATCGGCGGCGACTTCTCCGGCATCGTGACCGAAGTCGGTTCCGACGTCACGGGATTCGAAGTCGGACAACGCGTCCTCGGCTTCATGCAGGGCGCCTTCGCCACCCGCATCAACGTGCCGGCGCAGCTGCTGGCGGTGGTGCCGGACGGGCTGAGTGCGGTGGAAGCCGCGAGCATCCCCGCCGCGGCGCTGACGGCCCGGCTGGCGTTCGACTGGGCGAAGCTTCGCCTGGGTGACCGCGTGCTGGTGCACGCGGCCAGCGGCGGTGTCGGGCTGGCGGCGATCCAGCTGGCCCAGCAGTGCGGCGCCACCGTGTTCGCCACCGCGAGCACCTTCAAGCGCGCGACGCTGCGCAAGATGGGCGTGCAGTACGTATATGACTCGCGCAGCACCGATTTCGCGGATCAGATCCTCGCCGACACCGAAGGTGCCGGGGTGGACGTGGTGCTCAACAGCCTGACCAACGAAGGCTTCGTCGCGGCGACCGTGCGGGCCACCGCCCAGAACGGCCGGTTCGCAGAGATCGCCAAGCGAGACATCTGGACTCCCGAGCAGATGGCCGAGGCCCGCCCGGACATCAAGTACGAGATCGTCGCGCTCGACGGGACGATCATGCAGGACCCGGAACGCATTCGGGGTCTGCTGTGCGAGGTGTCGGACGGACTGGCGCGCGGCGAGTGGACCCCGCTGCCATCGGAGATCTATCCGTTGACGGAGGCCAAGACCGCGTTCCGGCGCATGCAGCAGGCACGGCACATCGGCAAGATTGTGCTGCAGATGCCGAAACCGCTGCAGCCGCGCGGTGATCGGAGTTACCTGATCACCGGTGGTCTCGGCGCCCTCGGACTGCACACCGCGGCCCATCTGGCCCAACTGGGCGCCGGCGACATCGTGTTGACCAGTCGGCGCGAACCGGATGCCGCGGCGCAAGAGGCCATCGCTGACATCTCCGAGCGCTATCGGTGCCGCGTGCACACCCTGTCCGCCGACATCGGCGAAGAGTCCGAAGTCCAACGGGTACTGGAGTGGATCCGCTCGGAGTTGCCGCCGTTGGGCGGGGTGGCCCACCTGGCGGGCGTGCTCGACGACGCCTTGCTGCCGCAGCAGAGCGCCGAACGCTTCCGCACCACCTTGCTGCCAAAAGCGTTGGGCGCGTGGAATCTGCATCGGCTGACAAGGAACGACGACCTGGAGTTCTTCATCGCCTACTCGTCGGCATCGAGCGTGCTCGGTTCGCCCGGTCAGGCCAATTACGCGGCAGCCAATGCGGTACTCGACGGGCTAATCGCATACCGCAAGGCGCTGGGCCTGCCGGCGACCGGTGCGAACTTCGGTCCCTGGGCGAAGGGCGGTATGGCCGCCTCGCAGGCCGCGCGGGCCAATCTCGGTGCGCAAGGGATGGTGCCGCTGGAACCAACGGCCGCCCTCAATGCGCTCGGCGAAGCCGTCGCACACGGGACCGGACAGGTCACCGTCATCAAGGCCAATTGGCAGCGGGCTGCGAAGATGCTGGGTGGGGTCCGACCGCCGATTCTCGACCACTTGCTGCCGAGCGCGGCGACGGTGACGGCCGGGGACAGCGAACTGCTCCGGAAACTGCACGAGGTCCCCGAGGAGCAGCGTGCCGACTTCCTGACCGAGTTCCTGCAGCAGGAGGTGCAGAATTTCCTGCGGCTCGCCCAACCGCCGGCTGCCACCAGTCGATTCCTGGACCTGGGTACGGATTCGCTGATGGCGGTGGAACTCCGCAACCGGTTGTACGGTCAGTTCGGGGGCGCGTTCACGATCAGCGCGACCGCGGTCTTCGACTATCCGACCATCAGGTCGCTGGCCGAGTACCTGGCCGAGCAGGTGCCGGAACTGCCGTCCGGGTCGGAAGCACAGCCGAGCGAGGCGGATCCGGTCGCGAGATAGTTGGTCGGTGGGTCGGCGGAGGGTCGCCGGCGGAGCTACGCGCTGACGTCGAATCCGGCGATGACCTTCGTCGGTGAGATCCGTACCGTAACCTCCCCGGGGACGGCGTTGCGCCGACCGAACTCATCGGCTCGGTCGGCGCCCATGTAGCGGGCGCCGGTGCGGGTCGCGATGTCCAGCACCTGCCGCGGGTCGTCGCTTAACGCCGCCAGACCCTGCACCTGGACGAACGAGTACGGGGGATGCGGGTCGTCCACGCACAGCGTGACCCGCGGATCACGCTGTAGCGCACGTCCTTTCGCGGTGCGTCTCTCGGTGGTGAACACCAGCTGACCGTCGTCGACGACGAACCAAACCGGGGCCACCAGGGGCCGGCCGTCCGAGGCGAGGAAACCCAGCATGCCGGTGCGGGTGCCTTCGGAAAGGAAGGCGACCACCCGGTCGGACAGCGGGGTCATTGGCTCAGAGCTTGGCCAAGTCGTAGTCCGAGATGTGGTCGATGAGGACCCGTAGCTGATCGCCGGTGGAGCCCAGAGTGTGATCGATCGCGGTGAGCCGGGCCGCGTAGTGACCCACCGGGTATTCGGCGGTCATGCCGATACCGCCGTGCAGCTGGATCGCCTCCTGGCCGATGTGCCGACCCGAGCGGCCGATCTGCAACTTGGCGCGCGCGGCGATCACTGGATCGTAGTTGCCGTCGGCGATCGACATGGCGGCGTAAAGGCTCATACTGCGCGCCAATTCCAAGGACACGTACATGTCGGCCGCGCGTTGCGTGAGTGCCTGAAACTTGTTCAGCGTGACCCCGAACTGCTTGCGGGTCTTCAGATATTCGGTCGTCAGGCGCAGCGCTTCCTCCATCGCCCCGAGCGCTTCGGAGCACAGGGCGGACTGGATCCGGATCAGGGCATTGCGGACGGCTTCGGAAGCGTCGCCGGCACCCAGCGGTTCGGCGGCCGCGTCGGCGAAGTCGATCTGAGCGCCGCGCTGCCCGTCGAAGGTCGCATAGGACTTACGGCTGACGCCCTCCTGCTCGGCATCGACCAGGAACAGGCCGGTGCCGCCACCGTCCGGCAATGCGGCGCTGACCACCAAGGTTTCGGCGCAGTCCCCGGCCAGCACCGGGTTCTTGCGCCCGCTGAGGGTCCACGAATCCCCTTGCCGCACAGCTTGAGTGCTGACCTGGGTCGATGCGGTCCGGTGACCCGTCTCCAGGTGGCCGAACGCCAGCAGCCGCTGGCCGGCGGCGACCTCGTCCAGCAGCTGCCGCTGCGCCTCGGTGCCCAGCTCGGCGATCAGCGAACCCGGCGCCAGGGCAGCGTGCACTACCGGCTCGGGCGCCAGCCGGCGTCCGATCTCGTTGACCACCACCATGATTTCGAGCTGCCCGGCCTCGTCGGGGTCGAATCCGAGCCCGAGGATTCCGATGTCGGCCAATTGACTCCAGACGTCGCGGCTCCATCCGAGTTCGGTGCCGATCACCTTGTTCCGGCTCTCCGCGTCGTAGGTTCGCGACAGCAGTTCCCTGGTGGTGTCGCGAAGCAGGGCCTGCTCTTCGCTCAGCTGAAAGTCCATGACTGCCTCACAATCCGAGAATGGTGGACGCGATGATGTTGCGCTGAACCTCGTTGCTGCCGCCGTAGATCGAAGTCTTGCGGTAGTTCAGGTAATGCGGGGCACTGGATTGCGCCCACTCCGGTGTGGCGATCCCGTCGCCGCCGACCGGCAGCGCGTCGGCACCGGCGACCTCGACGAGCAATTCGGTGGCGAGCTGCTGCAGCTGGCTACCGCGCAGCTTGAGCACCGAAGATGCCGGATTCGGTTTGCCGCCGGCCGAACTCGACACCACCCGGGCCTGGGTGAGCTCGAGCGCCAGCACTTCGTTTTCGGCTTCGGCCAACCGCGCCGCGAACAGCGGATCCTCAAGCAGGCCGGTCTCGGCGGCGTGCCGCTTCACCTCGGCCAGGCGCACCTTGGTCCGACCCACCTGCGCGATGCCGGTGCGCTCGTTACCGAGCAGGAACTTCGCGTAGGTCCAACCCTGATTCTCCTCGCCGACAAGCTGATCGACGGGTACGCGGACGTCGGAGAAGAACACCTCGTTGACCTCGACGCCGCCGTCGATGGTCTTGATCGGTCGCCAGGTGATGCCGGGTGTGTCCATCTCCATCAGGAGAAACGAGATGCCCGCCTGCTTCTTGGGGGCCTGCGGGTCGGTGCGTACCAGGCAGAAAATCCAGTCGGCGTACTGTCCCAGCGTCGTCCACGTTTTCTGTCCGTTGACGACGTAGCTGTCACCGTCGCGGACCGCGGTGGTGCGCAGCGAGGCCAGGTCCGAACCGGCTTCGGGCTCGGAGAAACCCTGACACCACCAGATGTCCATGCTGGCGGTCGGCGGCAGGAACCGTTGCTTGATCTCCTGGGAGCCGAATTCGGCGATGACCGGGCCGACCATCTTGGTGTTGAAGTTCAACGGTTCCGGGACGCTGGCCAACTGCATTTCGTCGTTCCAGATCTGGAACTGGGTGGGGGTCCAGTCTTTGCCGCCCCATTCCATCGGCCAGTTCGGTACGGCGAGGCCGTTTTCGTGCAGCATCTTGTGGTTGGCCACAATCTGCTCGCGGGTCAGCGATTCGCCCTGCCGCACGCGGTCGCGGATCTCGGTGGGGATCTTCGTGGTGAAGAACGTCCGAAGCTCGTCGCGGAAAGCCGCTTCGTCGGGTGTGAGTGCCAGCTTCATCGGCAGCCTCCTTAGTCCGGGGTGACCGCCAAAACACCGCTGCGGCAGTCCTGCACTGCACGTTAGGCGTTCGGCGTCGGCAGTCGTCGACCGGGGTCAACCGGTACTGCGACAGCCCCCTCAGCGCCGGCGCCGGCGCCACCACAGCAGCGCGACCAGCGCCACGCCGGCCACCGAGGCCACCACCACCAGTTTGGGTTTGGCCGCCTGCGCCGTTGCTTTGGCGCGCTGGGGCACGTCCGCCTTGGCCGCGAGGGCCTCGACGGTGGCGCCCAGCTCCGCGCGGGTCTGCTCGATGTCGGCCTGGATTTCGGCGATGTCGGCGTCCGGACCAGGCTCGGGCTGGGTGTGGGGGTGCGGGGTGTGGTCAGGTCCGGTCATGGCGGGCGTCTTTCACTTCCTGGATGTCTTTCTTGACGCTGGCGACGGTCTCCGGGGCCGCCGGGGTCACCTCTTTGGCTTGCCGCCTGCTCAATAACGCCGCCGCGCCGGCCGCGGCGAGCAGCGCGGCGCCCACGATCAGTGCGGCCGCCCAGGTCGGCAGCGCCAGCGCCAACGCGGCGATGGCGGCGGTGATCAGGCCGGCCATGCCGAAGAATGCCAGCAGTCCCGCCACGCCGAACAGCCCCGCACCGATGCCCGCGTGTTTGGCCGACCGCAGGAGTTCCTTCTGCGCCAACCGCATTTCGTCGCGAACGAGGCGGGAGGTCTGTGCGGACAGTTGGGCCATCAGCTCGCCGGTCGAGGCGTCGGCGTTTCGGTTTGCGTCCAGGCTCATCGGGTCACCTCCAGGTATCAGTTGCCGACCGGGGTGGACATCACCCGGTTGGCCGCGGCCTTCACCGAGTCCGGCAGCAACCGATTGCCGATGCCCATGGCCTTGGTCATCAGGGATTCCGCGACCACCTTGCGGTCGCCGCGCATCAGCGCGTCGAAGCCCTGCCGGGCGACTTCGGCGGGATCGTCCTTGCCGTTCATCCGCCCCATGCGGGAGTTCGCCAGGCCGGCGCGCCGGAAGAAGTTGGTGTCGGTGGGCCCCGGCATCAGCGCGGTGACGGTGACATCGGTCTTGCGCAACTCGTCGTGCAGCGCCTCGGAGAGCGACTGGATAAACGACTTGGACGCGTTGTAGACCGCCTGGTAGGAGCCGGGCATCGTGGACGCGATGGACGAGGTGAACAACAGCCTGCCGCTGTTGCGCTGCGCCATGTCGGTCAGGATCAGTTTGGCCAGATGCACCGTCGACCGCACGTTCAGGTCGATCAGCGACAAGGTGTCGTCCAGGGTGCTGTCGAGGAAAGACCCGCCGAGGCCTACGCCGGCATTCAGCGCCGCCGCATCCAATGGCTGGCCGATTCCGGTGACTTGCTGATAGAGCTTTTCCACGCCCTTGCCGGTGCGCAGATCGACGCGAACTGCACGGACGTCGACCCCCGAGCGGCGGAGTTCCTTGGCTGCGCTTTCAATACCGGCATCTTCGGCGGAGACCACCAAGTCGTAACCGTCTTCGGCGAACCGCTTGGCAAGCTCCAAGCCGATCCCGCTTGATGCACCAGTTATCAAAGCCAGACTCATGGCGTCCGGCTACCCCGGCGATGCGCCGCCAAACCTGCTCAGTTACCGGCAATTACACAGAGCCGGATCTATCCACAGTCGCGGCGGTACGGCGCCTTCGGCGGGCCGTCGTGGCGGTGGCCGCGCATACCGTCGCCGTCATGCGAACAGAATTGCCGGCGCAGCGACTCCACCGGCGACTGGGTCCCGATCCGGATCCGGGCGCCGAAGCCACCGAGACCGACACCACCAGGGATCGTGCAGATGATCAGGATGACCCGAATTCATTGCTGCCGCGTTGGCTTCCCGACAGTGCGGCCCCGCAGGGCTGGCTGGCGAGACTGCGCGCGGACCCGGGTCGCACCGGCGCCATCGCGCTGGCCGTGATTGCCGCACTCGCGGTGCTCATCACTGTCTTCACGCTGATCGGCGACCGGCCCGCACCGGTCACATCGGCCAAATTGCCACCGGTAGAACATGTTTCGGCCACAGGAGCGCGGTCCTCGACGAGCGCCGGTCCGCCGGCCGGCTCCGAAGGCCCGGTGGTGGTCAGCGTCGTCGGATTGGTGCGAAAGCCCGGACTGGTCACGCTGGCACCGGGCGCGCGGATCGCCGACGCGCTGGGGGCCGCCGGCGGTGCGCTCGACGGCGCCGACACCATCGGCCTCAACATGGCGCGCCCCGTGGGGGACGGAGAACAGATCGTGGTCGGGCTGGCGCCACCGTCGGGCAAGCCGACGGTGTTGGGCAGCTCGGTCAGCACCGGTAGCCCAGCAGGTCCGGCACCCTCGACCGCACCGACCACCTCGGGTAAGCCGAGGAACGGGCCCAGGGCGGAGGTGCTGGACCTCAACTCGGCCACCGTCGAGCAGCTGGACGCCTTGCCGGGAGTCGGACCGGTCACCGCCGCCGCGATCGTGGCGTGGCGCCAGGCCAACGGCAGGTTCACCACCGTGGACCAGCTGGCCGAGGTCGAGGGCATCGGCCCGGCTCGGCTCGACAAGCTCCGTGCGCTGGTGCGTGTCTGACCCGCGTGCACCAGCCCCTGGATGTGCGGCTGGTCCCCGCCGCGGTGACCAGCTGGACCGTGACGGCGGCCGGGACGATCTGGCCGATCGGGCGCACAGCGGCCGGGTGCTGCGCTGTGCTCGCCGCGGCCGCGGCGGCGCTGTGGTGGCGCTGCTCGACCGAGTCCCGACGCGGCGGGGCACTGGCGGCGCTCGGGGCCGGCCTGACCGCGGTCGGCGTGGTGGGAGCGGGGTATGGGCTGGCCATCGCGATGCGCACCGAAGCGGTCGCCCGCCACCCGATCACCGCGGCGTTCGGCAGCCGGATGCCGGTGACCGTCGCTCCCAGCGAAAGCCCGCTACCGCTGGGGCGCGGACGGTTGCTGTTCCGGGCCACCCTGTTGCGCTTGGGCGAGGACGAAATGTCCGGCCGGGTAACCGTTTTCGCACGCGATTCGGATTTCGCTGACGACGTCGACGCGCTGATGGTCGGCCGGCCGGTGCGGTTCAGCGCGCGCATCGCCCGGCCCACCCGCCACGACCTGACTGTCGCGGTACTGACCGCAACCGGCCGGCCGCAACTGGGACGTGCCGGGTGGATGCAACGGGCTGCCCACGCCGTTCGCAGCAAGTTCACCGCCGCCGTGCGCGAGGTGTTGCCGACCGACCAGGCCGCAATGCTGCCCGCGCTGGTGCTGGGGGACACCGCGCAGCTCGGCAGGGCCACTCGCGACGAATTCCGGGTCGCGGGAATGACGCACCTCATGGCGGTCTCGGGCGCCAATGTCACCATCGTGTGCGCGGCAATGTTGTTGTCGGCCACACTGATCGGGCCGCGGGCCGCCGCGGTGCTGGCCGGGCTGGCGCTGGTCGCCTTCGTCGTCGTGGTGCAGCCCTCGGCCAGTGTGTTACGGGCGGCCGTGATGGGCGCAATCACGCTGACCGCGATGTGGTCCTCGCGGCGGCGGCAGGCGATTCCGGCGTTGTCGACGACGGTGCTGGTCCTGCTGGCGGTGGCACCGCAGCTGGCCGTGGATGTGGGCTTCGCGCTGTCGGTGGTCGCGACCGCGGCGCTGGTTGTCCTCGCCCCGCGTTGGTCGCGCCGCCTGGTCGGCCGGGGCTGGCCCAAGCCGCTGGCCGACGCCGTCGCGGTCGCGGGGGCGGCGCAACTGGTGACCGCGCCGCTGGTCGCCGCGATCTCCGGCCGGTTCAGCCTGGTCGCCGTCGCCGCCAATCTTGCCGCGGCGCCCGTGATCGCCGCGATCACCGTGCTGGGCAGCGCGGCGGCCGCGCTGGCCGTGCCGTGGCCGGCCGGCGCACAGCTGCTGATTCGATTCACCGGGCCTGAGGTCTGGTGGGTGCTGCGCGTCGCGCACTGGGCGGCCAAAGTGCCGGGGGCCAGCGTGCCGGTGCCGTCGGGAGCGGCGGGTCTGGTGCTGGTCGCCGGCGGCACGGTGCTGATCGTCGTGTTGTGGCGGTGGCGACGGTTTCGGCTGACGCTGGCCTGGGGCGCGGCGGCGGTCGTCGGGTGTCAGCTGGCGTGGTCGGTCGCTGCCATCGGGTCGAGCGCCGTCAGACCGCCATGACACCATCGTGGAGTGAGCGAGGTTTCGCCGTTGCACCTGGTGCTGGGGGAAGAAGAACTGCTGATCGAACGGGCCGTCGCGCAGATCCTGCGGTCGGCCCGGCAGCGCGTCGGCGCCGGCCCCGCCACCGAATCCGGAATTGCCGATGTCCCGGTCAACCGGATGCGTGCCGGTGACGTCAGCACCTACGAACTCGCCGAACTGCTGAGTCCGTCGCTGTTCGCCGAGGAGCGGATCGTGGTGTTGGAATCCGCCGGCGAGGCGGGCAAAGACGCGGCCGAGCTGGTTGCAACGGCGGCCGCGGACCTGCCCGCGGGCACCGTGTTGGTCGTGGTGCACTCTGGCGGCGGCCGGGCCAAGGCGCTGGCCGCCGAACTGCGGTCGCTGGGCGCCCAGGTACACCCCTGTGCACGCATCACCAAGCCCAGCGAGCGGGTCGACTTCGTCCGCAAGGAGTTCCGATCGTTGAAGGTCAGAGTCGACGAGGACACCGTCACCGCCCTGCTGGACGCCGTCGGCTCCGACATCCGCGAGCTCGCCTCGGCCTGTTCGCAGCTGGTCGCCGACACGGGTGGTGACGTCGACGCCGCCGCGGTGCGGCGCTACCACAGCGGCAAAGCCGAGGTGAAGGGCTTCGACATCGCCGACAAGGCCGTGACCGGAGATGTCGCAGGCGCTGCGGAAGCGCTGCGCTGGGCGATGATGCGGGGCGAGCCGCTCGTGGTGCTGGCCGACGCCCTGGCCGAGGCCATTCATACGATCGGATTGGTGATGTCGCAGTCCGGAGATCCCTACCGGATGGCAGGCCAGCTGAAGATGCCGCCGTGGCGGGTGCAGAAGGCGCAGAAGCAGGCTCGGCGCTGGTCACGCGACCGGTTGGCGGCCGCCATGCGGCTGGTCGCCACCCTCAATGCCAGCGTGAAGGGCGCCGTGGCGGACGCCGATTATGCCCTGGAATCCGCAGTGCGGCAGGTGGCGGAGTTGGCCCGGGACTGAACGGGCTCACGAAGCCGCGAGATAGCCCAAAAAGGGTTGAATCAGCCGAGCTTGTTCAGCGAGCGCGCAAGCGCCGACTTCTTGTTGGCGGCCTGGTTCTTGTGGATCACGCCTTTGCTTGCCGCCTTGTCGAGCTTGCGGCTGGTCGACACCAGCAACTCGGCCGCCTTCTCCTTCTCGCCGGCATGAGTGGCTTCCCGGAACGCGCGAATAGCCGTGCGGAGCGAAGACTTCACCGACTTGTTGCGCAGGCGGGCGCGCTCGTTAGTGCGGTTGCGCTTCTGCTGCGACTTGATGTTGGCCACGCGTGTCGTTCCTTAATCCGTTTCGATTTGGCTTTGCCCGGGGTACCTGCAACCCGATAGCGACTGCCCAGGTTATCAGTCGGTTACGTTTTCGCCCAAAAGAGGAATTCTGGGTCTGCCCGAATGGGGGAATTGAGGCAGCATGACACAGGTGAGTCTTTCGAACGAGATCGAAGCGTCCGCGCGGCGGTCTGGCGTCCGTACCGAGCGGATCTTCGAGGGATACAACACCTCAGATGCGTACACCAAGGCGTTCGACGAGATGTTCGACGCCCAGGGCAACGTGCGTGGGCCCTACAAGGGCATTTACGCCGAGCTGGCGCCGACGGACGCCTCAGAACTCAAGGCCAGGGCCGAAGCGCTGGGCCGCGCCTTCATCGACCAGGGCATCACGTTCTCCCTGTCCGGTCAGGAGCGGCCCTTTCCGCTGGACCTGGTCCCGCGGGTCATCTCCGCCGCCGAGTGGACCCGGCTGGAGCGCGGCATCACCCAGCGCGTCAAGGCCCTCGAGATGTATCTCGACGACATCTATGGTGACCAGGAGATTCTGCGGGACGGAGTGATCCCCCGGCGGCTCATCACCTCCTGTGAGCACTTCCATCGGGAAGCCGTCGGCATCGTTCCCCCCAACGGCGTGCGCATCCACGTCGCCGGAATCGACCTGATCCGCGACGACCGCGGCGACTTCCGGGTCCTGGAGGACAACCTGCGCTCGCCGTCGGGTGTGTCCTACGTCATGGAAAACCGGCGCACCATGGCCCGGGTCTTCCCCAACCTGTTCGCCACCCACCGGGTCCGCACGGTCGACGACTACTCCTCGCACCTACTGCGCGCGCTGCGCAACTCGGCGGCCACCAACGAAGCCGACCCGACGGTGGTGGTGCTGACCCCGGGCGTCTACAACTCGGCCTACTTCGAGCATTCGCTGCTGGCCCGGCAGATGGGCGTCGAGCTGGTCGAGGGTCGCGACCTGTTCTGCCGCGACAACCAGGTCTACATGCGGACCACCGAGGGGGAGCGCCAGGTCGACGTCATTTACCGGCGCATCGACGACGCGTTCCTGGACCCGCTGCAATTCCGGGCCGACTCGGTACTCGGCGTGGCCGGCCTGGTCAACGCCGCCCGGGCGGGCAACGTCGTCATCTCGAGCTCGATCGGCAACGGCGTCGGCGACGACAAGCTCGTCTACACCTACGTGCCCACCATCATCGAGTACTACCTGGGCGAGAAACCGCTGCTGGCCAACGTCGACACCTATCGCTGCTGGCTCGACGACGAACGCGAAGAGGTGCTGGACCGCATCAACGAGCTGGTGATCAAGCCGGTCGAGGGGTCCGGCGGCTACGGCATCGTGTTCGGCCCGGAAGCCTCCGACAAAGAGCTTGCCGCGATCAGCAAGAAGATCCGCGACGACCCGCGGGCCTGGATCGCCCAGCCGATGATGGAGTTGTCGACCGTGCCCACCCGCATCGGCGACTCGCTGGCGCAGCGCTACGTCGACCTGCGACCGTTCGCCGTCAACGACGGCAACGACGTATGGGTGTTGCCCGGCGGGTTGACCCGGGTGGCGCTGGTGGAAGGCTCCCGGGTGGTCAACTCCAGCCAGGGCGGCGGTTCCAAGGACACCTGGGTGCTGGCGCCGCGCGCGTCGGTGCTCGACCGCGAGTTGGGGCGTGCGGAAGTCGTGCGTTCGCTGCCCCGCGCGGTGCCCGAGCAGAATTCCGACGATGCCCGGCCCACACCGGTCGCCCCGGCGCCGGCCCGCCAGAGCCAGGGCCGATCCGAGGAGCCGCAGCAGGAGCAGGAAGAGCAACAGCAACAGCAGAAGGCGGCCGACTGATGCTGGCGCGCAACGCCGAAGCGCTGTACTGGATCGGGCGCTACGTCGAACGGGCCGACGACACGGCGCGCATCCTGGATGTCGCGGTCCACCAATTGCTGGAAGATTCCAGCGTCGACCCCGACCAGGCCTCCCGCTTACTGCTGCAGGTGCTGGGCATCGAGCCCCCCGAGCACCAGCTCGATGTCTGGTCGCTGACCGACCTGGTGGCGTTCAGCGCCAACAGTGACGGGGGTTCGTCGATCGTCGACGCGATCTCCGCGGCGCGCGAAAATGCGCGGTCGGCAAGGGAAGTCACCTCCAGTGAAACCTGGGAGTGCATCAACACCACCTACCATGCCCTACCCGAACGAGAGCGGGCCGCCAAACGTCTTGGGCCGCACGAGTTTCTATCGTTCATCGAAGGCCGCGCGGCGATGTTCGCGGGTCTGGCGGACTCGACGCTGTCCCGCGACGACGGCTATCGCTTCATGGTGCTGGGCCGCGCGATCGAACGGGTCGACATGACGGTGCGCCTGCTGTTGTCCCGGGTGGGGGACAGCGCGTCATCGCCGGCCTGGGTCACCCTGCTGCGTTCCGCCGGTGCGCACGACACCTACCTACGCACCTACCGCGGTGTGCTCGACGCCGGCCGGGTCGTCGAATTCATGTTGTTGGACCGGCTTTTCCCGCGATCGGTGTTCTATTCGCTGCGACTGGCCGAACACAATCTCGAAGAGTTGCTGCACAACCCACACAGCCGTATCGGCGCGACCACCGAAGCCCAGCGACTGCTCGGGCAGGCACGCAGTGAGCTGGAATTCGTGCAGCCCGGGGTGCTGCTCGAGTCGTTGGACAGCAGGCTGGCGAGCTTGCAGAGAACTTGCCGAGATGTCGGAGATGCGTTGGCGTTGCAGTACTTTCACGCCGCACCCTGGGTGGCATGGACGGATGCCCGACAGCGCGGGGTATTGGCCGACACCGTCGAGACCAAAGGAGAATCCTGATGTGGCGGATGCGGGTGGTGCACACCACCGGGTATGCCTACCCGTCGCCGGTGACCGCGTCCTACAACGAGGCTCGGCTGACTCCGCGGTCCAACACACGCCAGAACGTAATCCTGAACCGGGTCGAGACCATTCCGGCCACCCGGTCCTACCGCTACATCGACTATTGGGGCACCGCGGTCACGGCATTCGACCTGCATGCGCCGCACCTCGAACTCACCGTGACGTCCTCATCGGTGGTCGAGACCGAGCGCCCGGAACCGCCGGCCGCCAAGACCAGCTGGGAAGAGCTGCAGTCCATCGCCGTCATCGACCGCTTCGACGAGGTGCTTCGACCCACCAATTACACCCCGACCAGCAAACGCGTTGCGGCCGTGGGGAAACGAATCATGAATAACTACGACCCGGGAGAAGCCATCGTCGCGGCTGCCCGCTGGGCCCGCAGTGAACTGGATTATCTGCCCGGTACCACCGGAGTGCATTCGTCCGGCCTCGACGCGCTGCAAAAGGGCAAGGGCGTGTGCCAAGACTTTGCGCACCTGACCCTGATCCTGTTGCGCAGCATGGGAATTCCGGGTCGTTATGTGTCCGGTTACCTGCACCCGAATGCCGAGGCCGAGGTGGGAAAGACCGTGGCTGGCCGCAGTCATGCCTGGATCCAGGCGTGGGCTGGGGGCTGGGTCAATTACGACCCCACCAACGACACCGAGATCACCGAGCAATACATCAGCGTCGGCGTTGGCCGCGACTATGCCGACGTATCGCCGTTGAAAGGCATTTACTCAGGGTTGGGCGCCACCGACCTCGACGTGGACGTGGAAATCACCCGGCTGGCGTAGTGCGGTCCGATAGGGCAGCCAGCCAATGTGCCCGCCTGTGGGCCGTCGATAGTTCCCTGACCTGCTTGTACGGCCTTTCCTGGAAAGTTGCTGTGAGAAACCTGGACGATGTGCGTTTTGGGCTCTGCGTCGCGGGCAACCCAAGACTGGACGGGGGTCGTCCCCAAGCCCGACAGGGCGGGGGCCTAACTGAACACGAGTCAAGCCCGACGACCAACAAGGAGAATGCAATGGACTTCAAGAGGTTTTTCGCAGGCGCGGCCATGGCAGGCGCACTCGGGGCCGGTGCCCTCGGCATCGGAGCCGGTATGGCGCAGGCGGACCCGCACGGACCTAACATCCCCGGCTGTGTAGGCGGGCCGGGCGTGAACTGCAACGGCCCGGGCACCCCGCTGCCGCCGGGGCAACGCGGCTTCCCGCCTCCGGGCCACTACAACGACCCGATCGGCTACGGTCTGCCGGCCGTCTGGATGCCGCCGGGACACCCCACTGCCTACCCGGTGGTGTTCAACGCGAGTCTGAACACCTGGGGTGTCTTCTTGCCGAGCGGTGAGTTCGTCGCCTACATCGCGTAACCGGGCACAACGAGACAGCCGCCGCCAAATTTGGCGGCGGCTGTTCGTCTGTGAAGCCGATCAGGGGCCGCCGAGCAGCTCCTGTGCCGGGCCGTTGACCGCGCCGAGCCCGCTCTTCAGTGCGGCTGCGCCCACCGACTCGGCGTTGGCGTAGGCGTTGCCGCCGGAGGCCACGGCCCGCACGAACTGGTCGTGGAACGACGCCATCTGCGCGCTGATGTCCTGATACGTCTGAGCGTGTGCGCTGTAGAGCTGTGCGACCAGCGCTGAGACGGCGTCCGCGGCCGGAGCCGGTATCGCGGTCGTCGGGGCGGCTGCGTTAGCACTGGATTCTGCGATCGTGGAGCCGATGCCGGCCAGGTTCTTCGCCGCAGCGGCTATCGCCTCTGGGCCTGCGACGAACCACGACATCCCGCACCTCAAATCAAGAACGGCAGGAGCGGATCGTACCGCGATTCATGCCCGAAAACTGCGTTTCGTCCGCTTTTTGCCTGCCTGCGCCAGTACGAGTCTAACGGCACCGTGGTGCGGCCACCGACACAACTTCCGCTCAGCGGGCTCCAGGGTTTGCTGGGAGTCTCCGGCGGATTATTGCCGCCGCTCTACCTCCACCCGGTGCAGATCGTCGCCCAACTCGACGCGCCCGCCGAATTCGGTGGCAGCCAGCGCCCGCCACTGCTCCTCCTGGCCAGGGGCGATGGCCGGCACGTAGTGGGTCAGGATGAGGGTCGCGACGCCGGCGCGTTCGGCGGTCGCGGCCGCCTCCTGGACCGAGGAGTGGTAGTCGCAGACGTCCTTGATCCGCTGTAGGGGGGCGTGGGTGAGCACGTCCTTGAGAATCGCCGTGTGTACCAACGCGTCTGCGCCGGTTGCCAGTTCGTCCAGGGTGGGGCACGGCACCGTGTCACCGGCCAGTACCACCGCGGCGCCGTCGAATTCGATTCGGAATCCGATCGTCGGCGCCACCGGGCGGTGGTCGGTGGGACCGACCCGCATCGTCACGCCGTCGCGGTCCCACACCGTGCCCTCGGTGTATTCGTGCACTTCCACCGGAGGCGGCGCGTTCAGGTCCGCATGGTGGGCGATGCGGTAGCCGATGTCGTGGCCGAACGCCTTGAGCGTCGCGTCGACCACCTCGGCCGTTCCGGGCGGCCCGATGATCTGTAACGGCGGGGGTTCCGGCGTGAAATTGCTCACCCAGGCGGTGATCAGCACGTCACCAAGGTCGGCGATGTGGTCGCTGTGCAGGTGGGTGAGCAGCAGCGCCGACAGGTTGGCCGCCCCCACGCCGACGGCGGCGGCGCGCTGCAGCACCCCCCGCCCGCAATCGACCAAGAACACCTGGCCGCCCGCGCGGACCAGGGTCGACGGGCCGGCGCGGTTCGGGTCGGGGATCGGGCTTCCGGTTCCGAGCAGGGTGACCTCGATCATGGCCACATATCTATCAAGCGCGCCCGTCGCGCATCACCCGTTTGACGGGAATCCGGATCGATTTCCTGATCGCGACGGCGCCGTCAAGCAAACATGACAGTTTGGTGGCGACGCGGCCGTGGGTTGCGACGTTCGCTTTTGCACCGCCCGACTTAGCCGTAGCCTGGTGTGAAACCGGTCACTATGAAGTTCCCCAACGACGGGAGGCCTAGATGCGGATCGCGGACGTCTTGCGAAACAAGGGTGCGGCGGTGACGACGATCAACCCCGACGCGACGGTCCGGGAACTGCTGGCGGGTCTGGCCGAACAGAACATCGGCGCCATGGTGGTAGTCGGCGACGAGGGCGTAGTGGGCATCGTGTCCGAGCGCGACGTGGTGCGGCAACTGCACGTGCACGGGGCCAGCGTGTTGTCCCGCCCGGTCGCCAAGATCATGACCAACGCCGTCACGACCTGCACGAAGTCGGACACGGTGGACAGCGTCAGCGTGCTGATGACCCAGAACCGGGTGCGGCACGTGCCGGTGCTCGACGTGCCCGAGGAAGGCATTCGCCGCGAGGGCGCGATCCTGGATCGGGAGACCTTCGACGTGGTGGCCGCCCGGCTGCGGGCTGAATACTCCTGGCGCTAGTGCACTTTCTCGGCGAGGCGAATTCTGCGCGAGGCGAACCTGGCTGCCATTTTCCGCTGCGAATTTCGCAGCCACGTTCGGCTCGCGCGGCTGCATAAGCCCGGACGCGCAGTACGCGTGGCGCTGAGTTATCCCTGCGTGATGTAGGACTGCAGCTGCTGCTGCTCGGCTTCCAGTTCGCCCATCCGGGTCTTCACCACGTCACCGATGCTGACGATGCCGATCAGCTTGCGGCCGTCGAGCACCGGCACGTGCCGCACCCGGTTCTGGGTCATCAGCACGCTGACGCTGTCCACCGTGTCCGACTTCGTGCAGGTCGTGACGGCGTTG
>NZ_LZKQ01000095.1 GCF_001668675.1 Mycobacterium asiaticum
GAGGGGCACGTCGGCGGTGATGATCGTGATCGGGCCGGTGTACTCGGCCCGGCGCAACTGCTCAGCGGTCCGGGCGGCGGCCAGGCCGCCGCCGACGATCACGATTCCGTTGTTGCTACCGTCCGTGGTGGTCACGTGGTCGTTCATAGCACGGTAGACAATCAGTACTTCAACGCGCCCTTGTCGACGTGGATCTGCTGGCCGGACAGCGTGCCCGACCCGTCACCGGCCAGCCAGACCACAACATCGGACACCTCTTCGGGCGACATAAAACCCTTGTACTGCATCGGCATTGGCGGGAAGCTGTGCACGAAGCGAGGATGCTTGGCGAAAATCTCCATCATCGCCTCCGGCTCGATCATCGGCGTATCAACCGAGTAGGGATGGATCGAGTTGACCCGGATGCCGTACTCGCCGAGCTCGATGGCCAGCGTGTTGGTCAGCGCGGTGAGTCCGTATTTGCTGGCGGCGTAGTGGCCGTTGCCCGGCGTGGCTTTCAGCCCGGCCGAGGAGCTGACCACCACGATCGAGCCGCCGTTACCGGCTTCGATCATCGCCGGGATCGTCGCCCGCAGGGTCCGCCAGGTGC
>NZ_LZKQ01000096.1 GCF_001668675.1 Mycobacterium asiaticum
GCCGGCGGAGCCGGCGGCGCCCGCGACCCCGCCGGCGGCGAACAGCCCACCGTTGCCACCCGCCCCCCCGGCACCGCCGTTGCCGATCAACCAGCCACCGGCCGTCCCGTTTTGGCCAGTCCCCGGTGCGCCGTTGACGCCGTTGCCGATCAGCGGGCGCCCGGTCGCCGCCAGGACCGGCGCGTTGATCGCGTCGAGCAGGCTTTGGATCGGCGCCGCATTGGCAGCCTCGGCGCTCGCGTACATTGCCCCGCCGGCACTCAGCGCCTGCACAAACTGCTGATGAAAAAGCTCCGCCTCCGCGCTGAGGGCCTGGTAGATCTGCGCGTGCCCGGAGAACAGGGACGCCAACGCCGCCGATACCTCGTCGGCACCGGCGGCCAGCACGCCGATGGTAGGGGCGGCGGCCGCCGCGTGGGCGGCGGTCAGGGCCGATCCAATGCTCTGCACATCCGTGGCCGCGGCGGCCAGCATCTCGGGGGCCACCTGAACAAACGACATCGCGGTACTCCTCGTCGCGGTCAACAGGAACGCCTTCAGCGTGCGTACGTATCCCCGTGAGAACGTCAGTCAGAGGACGTAGATGACACCCGGTGCGGGTCGTAGATTCGGCTGCTCAGCCGTGCGAGACACCTTCGTGCGCAAGCTGCACACGTGAGCTGATGCCCAGTTTGGCGTACACGTGGGTGAGGTGGGTCTGCACCGTGCGCCGGGAAATGAACAGGCGCGCGGCAATCTCGTTGTTGGCCAGGCCTTCGGCGACGAGCCGCACCACATCGCGCTCGGTGGGGGTGAGCGATGCCCACCCACTGGACGGGCGTTTACGCTCGCCGCGACCGCGCCGCGCATAACCGATCGCCTCGTTGAGGGTGAGTCTGGTGCCTTCCGCCCAGGCGTCGTCGAAAGCGTTCTGGCCCAATGCTTCACGCGATGTCGCGAGGGTGTTCTGGTGGTCGGCTTCGTAGATCTTGAACCGTACCGATCCGAGCTGGCGCCGAATTTCGGTGGCCGCACCGAAGAGTCGCGCCGCGTCACGGTGACTCAAGCCGTCGACGGCCAGTCGGCCCAGGCACTCGAGGATGTCGGGTACCGCCAGGTGCGCCGCGTATTCCGCGGCACAGGCGAGTGCGTTGTGAGCGTCGCGTTCGGCTTGATCCGGCTCGCATTTGGCGATGGAGATGCGGGCACGCGTCGTCAATGCCCGGGCCAGATGCCAGCCCGCTGAGGCCGCGACCTCCTGATCGGCCCAACGGCCGGCGGTGACCAGGTCCCCGAGGGCCAGGGCCACTTCGGCCATCGGGTTGGTATTGGCCCCGGCCAGCTCGCCATGCACGCTCAACCGCTGCTGAGCGGCTTCGCTTGCCTCGGCCGCCGCCGCGACGTCACCGGCGGCCACCGCCGCCGTGGCCAGCACCGCATAGCTGAATCCCTCGTTGTAGGGCCATAGATCACCGGCGGCCGCCAACGACGCGTTGCCCGCCGCCGTCGCCGCGTCGGTGTCACCGCGGAAGGCCAGCGCATTGCACAATGCGAGCCGGCTGCCCCACTTGAACAACACATCGTGCGCGGCGTCGGCATCCGCGGTCACCGCACTGAATTGGGTAACCGCTTCGGATAATTGGCCTTTCATCATCTGCGCCAGCCCAAGCGTCCACCGGCACGAGCGCGCATGAAACTGATCGCCTATCTGCTCCGCGAGCTCGTGCCCCTCGCGGGACGCCGCGAGGCCCGCGTCCGGATCACCGGCGTAGAACGCGCCATACGCCTGCCAGGTCAGGATCTGTGTCAACCGCCACCGGTCGCGGAGTTCGCGGGCGATACCGATCGCCTCGGCCAGGAACGGGCGGGCGGCCTCGGCGCTGTAGGAACTGATGGCGCCGCAGGCGGTGAGCGCGCGGGCCAGCAGGGCGGGATCGTTGATTTTCCGGGCGATGGCCACTGCCTGCTGCGCCTGATCGAGGTTGTCATGGATGCTGCGCGAGGCGTCCAGCGCCGCTTTATCGGCCAGCGCCCGTCCGCGCACCAACGGCGACACGGTGACCAAGGCTCGGCGGTCAGTCAGCGCAGCTTCGAACCAGGCCAGCCCTTCTTGAATCCGGCCTCGCGTCAGCCACAGGGGTTGCAGCGACGACGTGAGCTCCAGCGCCGCCTCGATCTCGTCGTTGTCCCGGCACCACGCGAAAGCCGCACGCAAATTGTCTATCTCGGATTCGACCTGCTCAATACGGTGCTGATGCTCGCCGTCGGCGGGGCTGTCCAGGAGCGCAGCCAGCTGGCCGTAGTGGTCGTGGTGGCGGGTTCGCAGGGCGGCGTCCTCGCCGGAGTCGAGCAACTTCTCAACGGCATAGTGGCGCACTGTCTCCAGCATTCGGAAGCGAGTGTGGTCGCCCGAGTTTTCGGCCAGCACAAGGGATTTGTCCACGAGCAGGGTCAGCTGGTCCAATACGTCGTGCGGTGCCAGCACTTCGTCGGCGCAGACCGCCCGCGCAGCGGCGTGGTCGAAACCGCCGCTGAACACGGCCAGCCTGCGGAACAACACCCGCTCGGTTTCGCTGAGCATGGCGTGTGACCAGTCGACTGATGCGCCCAGCGTCTGCCTGCGCGGTGTGGGCGCGCTTTCGGTCAGCAGCCGGAAACGATGGCGTAGGCCGTCCAGGATCTCGTTGAGCGACATCACCCGCACGGCGGCCGCCGCGAGTTCAATGCCCAACGGCAAACCGTCGAGGCGGCCGCAGATATCGCGGACGGCGACGGTGTCGGCAGCGGTGATGCTGAACTCCGGCCGGGCCAGCCGGGCGCGATCGATGAACAACTCGATCGCCTCGTCAGTGAGGGACAACGACGGCACCCGCCAGGTCAATTCACCCGGGACCCCGATCGGCGCGCGGCTGGTGGCCAATATCGTCAGGTGTTCACAGGCGCCCAGCAGTTCGCGGGCCAGTTCAGCGCAGGCGTCGACCAGATGCTCGCAGTTGTCCAGAATCATCAGGGCTTCCCGGTCGCCGACAAACCGCGTCAGGGTGTCGATCGCCGACCGGCCCGGCTGATCCGGTAGCCCGAACGCACGCAGCGCGGCCACCGGCACCAGGTTGCCCTCGCTCACCGGGGCCAGATCGACGAACCAGACCCCGCCGCCAAACTGCGCCGCCGCCTGCTCGGCGATTTGAGCCGCGAGCCGTGTCTTTCCCACCCCGCCGGCGCCCGCCAGGGTGACCAGCCGGTTGTCCCCGAGAAACTTGCGGACGTCGTTGATCTGCGCCGTGCGACCCACGAAGCGGGTCAACTGAATCGGAAGATTGTGCGCTGCAACGTTATTCGGGCCGTGCAGCGGCGGGAACTCAACCCGCAAGTCCGGGTGGCACACCTGCGCGACCCGTTCCGGGCGGGGTAGGTCACGCAACTGATGGGTGCCGAGGTCTACGAGCCAGACATCAGCCGGCAGCTGGTCGGCGACCAGATCGTGTGTGGTACCCGACACCACCACCTGCCCACCGTGCGCCAGGTCGCGCAATCGCGCGGCCCGGTCCACAGCGGGGCCCGCATAGTCGCCCGAATCGATCAGTTGAACTTCGCCGGTATGCACCGCGACACGTAACTGAACCGGCGCGAGCGGTGCCTGTTGCAAATCGATCGCGCAGGCCAGCGCGTCGGTGGCGCGGGCAAAAACAGCTAGAAACGAGTGTTCGGCGTCGTCCCCGGGGACCGGTTGCACCGGACCTGCTCCGCCATGCGTGGTGATGATGTCGGATACCACGGTGCCGATCAGCTCGGTTGCGCGTGCCGCCATCCCAGGCAGCGTTTCCCATGGCTGTGGCGCGCGCTCGACATCGGCGAGCAACAGGGTCACCGTTCTCGTCGGCACATACTCGCTCACGCACATGTCAAATCCGTCTCACACCGTTCCCATGACGCATCCGTGACTAACAAAGTGTTACGCACCTCGTCCAGCAACGGTTCAACATGAGTCAAAAAACTTTGCTCAATGGCCGGATTTGTGGGCGCCCCCCGTCGTACGACCCCTGATCGTCGATATACGACCCCTTGCACCGCACGAATTACGTCCTCTGGCCGACGTTCATCGCCCCGGTGCCCCGCATGGTTGCCGCAGGAAACCCGAACGGCAGGGGATGGTGGGCATGAATTTCTCGGTGTTGCCGCCGGAGATCAACTCGGCGCGGATGTACCTGGGCGCGGGCGCCGGACCCATGCTCGCGGCGGCGACGGCCTGGGAGGGTCTGGCCGCCGAGTTGGACGCGGCGGCCCGCTCGTTCGGTTCGGTGGCGTCCGGACTGACGAACGGGGTCTGGCAAGGCCCGGCGGCGGCGGCGATGGCCGGTTCGGCCGCTCCGTACGTGGGATGGCTGTCCGCGGCGGCGGCCCATGCGCAGGACGCGGCCGGCCAGGCGCAGGCTGCCGTGTCGGCTTTCGAGGTTGCGGTGTCGGCGACGGTGCATCCGGGGATGGTGGCCGCCAACCGCAACCAATTGGTGTCACTGGTGCTGTCGAACATCTTCGGCCAGAACGCCCCCGCCATCGCGGCCGCGGAGGCCGGATACGAGGAGATGTGGGCCCAGGATGTCGCCGCGATGCTCGGGTATCACGGCGGCGCCTCGGCGGTCGCAGCGCGGTTGGCGCCGATGCAACAGGCCTTGCAGAATTTGCCGAACCCGCTGGGCCAGCTCCAGACGGCAATCGCCAGCGCGCTCGGCAACACCGGCGGCCTGAACGTTGGCAGCGGCAACCGCGGTGGCCAGAACGTCGGTAGCGGCAACATCGGGGACCACAATCTGGGCAACGGCAACAACGGCACCAGCAATGTGGGCAACGGCAACCGCGGTGACCTGAACCTGGGCAGCGGCAATGCCGGCTCCAACAACGTCGGCACCGGCAACAAGGGCTCGGGCAACGTCGGCAGCGGAAACCTGGGCAACGCCAACATGGGCAACGGCAACCTCGGCAATACCAACGTCGGCAGCGGCAACCGCGGGGACGCCAATATGGGCCTCGGTAACCGGGGCAGCAACAATGTCGGAGCGGGTAATACCGGCAGCCACAACTTCGGGTTCGGCAATACCGGCAACAACAACATCGGCTTCGGGCTCACCGGCGACAATCAAATCGGCTTCGGTGCGCTGAACTCCGGCACCGGAAACATCGGATTCGGCAATTCGGGCACCGGAAACATCGGCTTCTTCAATTCCGGCACCGGCAATGTGGGCTTCTTCAACTCAGGCAACCACAGCACCGGCTTTGAGAATGCGGGCAGCTTCAACACCGGTTTCTCCAACTCGGGCCAGGGCAATACCGGTTTCCTCAACGCCGGCTTGAGCAACTTCGGGTTCGGCAACGGCGGCGCGAACAACATGGGTTGGGATAACGGCGGTTCGCAAAACTTCGGCACCGGAAACTCTGGCTTCCAGAACTCCGGCAGCGGCAACTCCGGCTCGCTCAACACCGGTGATTTGAACGCCGGTGACATCAACACCGGCTGGGGCAATTCGGGACGGAGCAACACCGGCGGATTCAACTCGGGCAACCTGAACACCGGCTTCGGCAGCGTCATCACACCTGCGGGTGTCAAGAGCTCGGGCTTCGGGACGACCGGCCTGGACTCGTCCGGATTCTTCAACTCCGGCGGGGACAGCTCCGGATTCATGAACACCGGCCTGGCTTTCGAATCCGGCTTTGGAAATTCAGGCAACGGCAACAACGTCGGCATCAACAATCACGGAAGCTTCCTGGCCGGCATCGGAAACACCGGGTTCGACAACATCGGCATCGGCAACTCCAACGTGTTCAACTCCGGCATCGGAAATTCCGGCAACGACGACTCCGGTTTCTTAAACAGGGGCGACGCGAAGTCCGGTCTCTTCAATTAAGTGCTGCGACAGCGGCATTCGTCACACCATCAAGGAGTATAGATGTCCTTTGTCATCACGGTACCCGATCTGCTGCAGGACGCCGCAGCCAATCTGGCCGGCATCCGCAGTTCACTGGCGGAGGCCGCGGCAAGCGCGGTCGGACCCACCACCGGGATAGCCGTCGCGGCTCAGGATGAGGTATCGACGGCAATCGCCGCGCTGTTTGGCGGTTTCGGCGACGAATTCCAGGCCGTCAACACGCAGGTGCAGAAATTTCACCACCAGTTCGTCACGTCGCTGACGGCGGGTGCGCAGGCGTATGCCAGTGCCGAGGCCGCCAACCTCGGTGGATTGGGCTCCTACCAAACACTTTTGACGAATACCGCCGCTAATCTGCAGACCCTGCAAAGTGCTGTGGCGGCAAACCCGGCGCCGCTGCTGCGGCAGTTCATCGCGAACCAGACCGGCTATTCGCAGACCATCGCCTCGGCGCTCCAATCAGCCATCCAGAACCCACCGCAACTGCTGAGCCTTCTTCCCACCAACCCGGCCGCATTGGTGCAAGGCTTCATCAATGCGCAAATCGGTTATGCCCAAACAATTTCCACCGCGCTCAGCAACGCCGCCAACGACTTCGGAACCGGGTTGACGGCATTGCCGGGTTCGCTGCAATCCGCGTTCCAGCAGCTGGTGGCGGGCGATGTTGCGGGCGCGGCACGCACGGCTGCGACGGGCTTCGGGAATCTGGTCTTCACGGGCCTGACCGCCAGCCAGGACCCAACGACCTTGCTCATCAACATCACTCCGTCGGGCGCACTGGGCGACCTGCTGCCGATCCTGGGCATCCCCGGCCAGATGGCGCAGAACTTCACGGATCTGCTGCCCGCCGGATCCGTTCCGTTCCAGATCTCGCAGAACATCGCCAATGTGATCACGACGGTCACCGACACATCCCAGACACTCGATCTGACCACCGGTGTCCTGCATGTGGGGCTGCCGCTGGTGCTCGGACTGGACGCCTTGGGCCCGGCGTTCACCTCGCTGGACGCATTGAATTCCGTCGCGGGTGCCGTGGGGAATGCTCTGCAAACCGGAGACGCCCTGGGAGCCGCCGCCGCATTCCTGAACGCTCCGGCGACCGTGCTCAACGGCCTCCTCAACGGCCAAAGCTCACTGCCGCTTACGGTTTCGCTGTTCGGTCTGACCACCACAACCAATATCCCGCTGGGCGGCCTGCTCACCCCCGCGCAGACCGCCTCACTCACCCTGGACGTCTTCGGGATGACCGGAACGATCCCGCTGTTCGGAACACAGTTCGGTGGCATCATCCCGGCCCTGCTGACCTTCCTGCCCGAGCAGCTTGCCGAGGCCATCGGCGCGGCCGTCCCGGTCTAGGCTGTCCGTCACGGAGGCAAAACCATGAAACGATTTCTCACCGTCGGTTACGGCGTGACCGCCTACCTCATCGGCTTCGCCGCCTTCCTCTACGCGATCGGCTTCCTGGGCAGCTTTGCGGTGCCACGTACCGTTGATCACGGTCTCGCGGCGCCGGCCACCCGAGCGCTGGCCGTCAATCTGTTGCTGCTCTGCGCCTTTGGCGCACAGCACAGCGTGATGGCACGGCCTGCGTTCAAGCGCTGGTGGACTCGGGTGGTGCCGGATCCCATCGAACGCAGTACCTATGTCCTGGCGACGGGTCTGGTTCTGGCGCTGATCTTTTGGCAGTGGCGGACGATGCCCGCAGTCATCTGGAACGTCACCTGGCCGGTCGGGCGGATCGGTGTGCGTGCACTGTTCTGGATCGGCTGGGTGATCGTCTTGGCGTCGACGTTCATGATCAACCACTTCGACCTGTTCGGCCTGCGGCAGGTGTACCTGGCCTGGCGTGGACGTCCCTACACGGATCTTCCGTTTCGCACGCCGCTGCTATATCGCGTGGTGCGTCACCCGTTGATGCTCGGATTTCTGATCACGTTGTGGGCCACCCCGCGGATGACCCTGGGACATCTACTCTTTGCCGCAGGCATGACCGCATACATCCTGCTCGCGCTGCGGTGGGAAGAGCGCGACCTCACCAGCGCTCTGGGTCAGCAATACCGTGACTACCGGGGCCGGGTACCGATGCTCATACCGCGGCCTCAAAGCATCCAGCGGGTGAAATGAGTTTCGTGATGCTCCCGCCGGAGGTCAACTCCGCGCTGATCCACGCCGGTGCGGGGGTGTCCCCGCTGTGCTTGGCGGCCGTGGCATGGGAAGAACTGGCCGCCGAATTATGTTCCTCGGCCGCGGCTTTCGACGGGGTCATCACGGATCTGGCCGGCGCGCCATGGACGGGACCGGCGTCGACCACGATGGTCGCGGCGGCCGCGCCGTATGTGGGTTGGCTGAGTTCGGCCGCGACCCATGCGCAGTCGGCGGCCGGTCAGGCGAGGGCGGCGGCGACCCTCTTCGACGCGGCGCTGACGGCGACGGTCCATCCGGCCGCTGTGACGGCGAACCGGGCTTCGCTGATGTCGCTGGTGGCCACCAACTTTCTGGGACAGAACACCCCGGCGATCGCGGCCACCGAGGGGGATTACGAGGAAATGTGGGCACAGGATGTGTCTGCGATGGCCGGGTATCAGGCCGGCGCTGTGTCGGTAGCGGCGGCGTTGTCGCCGCCCGCGGTCCCGCCGACGATCGTGACAGACGTGGCGTCCCAGGCGCTGTCCGGGCTTTCGTCCGCCTTGCAATCGGTGGTCTCCGCGGTGCCGGTTGAGTCCCTGTCGTCGCTGGCGCAAATCGCGACACTTCCAGTCAGCATGCTGCTGTCGCCGATGATGTCGTTGGCCCAGTCGGCCAACGGCGCAGGATTGGCTTCGGCCGCCGGTGTGGGGGCCGAGGTGCCGACGTTGGCGGGCAAGGCCGCGGTGGGGTCGCCGCTGGGTGGCTCGGGGGCACTGGGTCCGGCAGTCGCCGCGGACCTCGGCAACGGGCGCCTGGTGGGTGCCTTGTCGGTGCCGGCGTCGTGGGCCGGATCGATGCCGGATCGGTCGACGCCGGCCGCGTTGTCCGGGCTGACTATGGCACCTAACTCGGCGGTGAATTCCGGGGGAATGGGCGGTATGCCGATGATGCCCATGCCGATTGGCGGAGCGGGCGGCGCGGGCGTGCCCGGCGGAATGTTGGGCCGCGGCGGCGGGTCGCAGGTTGTCCAGCACCGGCCCAGCGTGATACCGCGGGCGGGCGTCGGTTAGGCCGAACCTAGGGCAGCAACCCTTGTAACAGCCTGCGGTGTTCCTGCGTAACTCCTGAATCACCTATCTAGCAGCACTAACTTTAGCCAGAGTGGCTGATGTGTCTGGGTTGGGATTGAGATGATTCTGGATTTCTCATGGTTGCCGCCGGAGATCAATTCGGCGCGGATATTCGGCGGCGCGGGGTCGGGACCGCTGCATGTAGCCGCGGCGGCCTGGGACAGCTTGGCCGCCGAGTTGGCGGCGTCGGCGTCGTCGTTCAACTCGGTGATCACCGGTATGGCAAGTGGGCCATGGGCCGGGCCGGCGTCGGCGTCGATGGTGGCCGCGGCGACCCCCTACATCGGTTGGCTAAGCATCGCAGCGGCACAAGCGCAGACGGCGGCCGCGCAGGCTAGGGCGGCGGCGACGGCGTTCGAGACGGCTATTACCGCGACGGTCCATCCGGCCGCGGTGACGGCAAACCGGGTGTCGCTGACGTCGCTGGTGGCGACGAACTTCCTGGGCCAGAACACCCCGGCGATCGCGGCCACCGAATTCGATTACGTCGAGATGTGGGCCCAGGACGTCGCCGCGATGCTCGGCTATCACGGCGGTGCCACCGCGGTGGCCGCGAGCGTCACTCCGTTTGCGGTGCCGCCGGTCAGCCTGGCCGGGTTGGCCGCACAGGTGGCGACGAACGCCTCAGCCGCGGTCAGCCCGTTGGTGCAAGGTGTGACGACGGTGCTGCCGGGTCTGGTGTCCGGCGTCCAGTCAGCGGCGGCGTCCGTGCCGGTGTCGTCGTTGGCGTCGGTCGCGCAGGTCGGCACCCTTCCCGCAAGCATGTTGATCTCCCCGATGATGCAGTTGGCGAGCCTCGCCAACTCCAGTTCGGCCAGCGCGGCCGCCGGCGCTGCGACCGCGGGCCTGGCCGATTCGACGAAGTTCGTCGGCGACGTCGCGCCGGCAGCGAAGGGTCTCGGCGGCGCCGGGCTCGGTGCGGGGATCGCAGGTGACCTGGGCAAGGCGCACCTGGTCGGCGCCTTGTCGACGCCGCCGACCTGGGCGGGCTCGACGCCGAAAGACATGGCCAGTGCCGCGATGCGCGGTCTGAGCACTCCGAGTGCCGCTACCGCACCGACAGCCGCGGCCCCGGCCGGCGGGATGGGCATGCCGATGATGCCGATGCCGACCGGCGCGGGTGCTGCCGGCGGCGGCATGCCGGGCGGGATGATGGGCCGCGGCGGTGGCGGTGCCCACGTGACGCAGAACCGGCCCAGCGTGGTTCCGCGGACCGGAATCGGCTAGCTGGCCGCCACGACCTCCGCGGCGGCACGCTCCCCGGAGCGGATCGCGCCGTCGATCCAGCCGCACATGATCGACGAGCTCTCGGTGCCCGCCCAGTGGATCCGGCCGCACGGTGTCCGCAGGGCGTGCCCGAACTCCGTCAACACACCCGTGCCCGTGTGGCTGATCATCCCGCCACCCGAGTACCGTTCCAATGTCCAGTTCTGCTCGTGGAATTCAATTGGCTCTCTTGCCTTTTCGCCGAAGCGTTGCACGAGCTCCCGGATGACGAGCGACCTGCGCCCGTCCTCGTCGAGCGCGGTCAGCCGGCGGGCGGCCGGGCCCTCGGTGATCACACACATGATCCCCGGGTCGCCTCTGTCGGTGCACGCGTCGATGGTCAACGAGGCCGGTGTGCCCGGTCCCACCGATTGGCCGGACAACCCGTCGGCGCGCCAGAACGCGTCACCGTAGATCGCGGAGATCTTGATCACCGCGCCGCTGGGCATGCGTTGGTTGAGCATCGCCCGGTCCACCGGCAGCGTCGGCTCGTAACAAATCGAGGCGGCGATCGCCATCGGAATCGCCACGATCACTCGCTTCGCGCGGATCGTCAGGCCCTCCGCGCTGACCGTGACGCCAGCGTCGTCCTGGCTGATGGTCCGAACCGGCTGCGACAGGTGCAGTGCGTCGCCCAGCTGCGCCACGATCGGGCGATAGATGGCGCCCATGCCGCCGACCGGGCGGGCGTCCTGGGATCCACCCCTGCCCGAGATGACGAACGACGGGCCACCCCCGGATCCCATCTGGTGCAACATCCACAGCAGCGACACTTCCGAGGCCGCTGACGTGTAGGTGCCGGCGAAAGCCGTGTCCAGCATCTCGCGGGCCGGCCGGGACAGCACGTTGCGCGCCAGCCAGTCGCCGATGGTGGTCCGGTCCAATTCGTCGGCGTCTGTTGCTTCCCAAGGATTTTCACGCGGCACCGCTTTACACATCTGTTCGATCGTCGCCAAACCGAGGCCCAGATTGGCCACCGCCCATGGGCTCATGGTCCAGGGCAGCTTCCCGCCGTAACGGCGCATCTTGCCGTCGACGATCATCATGGCGTCACCGTCGTTGTGCTGCTTGTATTCTCCGACGCCGAACTCCTGCATCAACGCATAGATCCGGTCCTGGCCCGGGCCGATCCAGGCGCCGCCGCGGTCGATCCAGACGCCGTCATCGCGGGTTACCGTGAAGGTGCGGCCGCCGACCCGGTCCCGGGCCTCGAGCAGCGCCACCGAGTGACCCGCCTGCTTCAACCGCAGCGCCGCGGTCAGTCCCGCGAACCCGGCCCCGACCACGCAATAATCGACATCTGACATACCCCGACTCCTAGCTACTGCCCCAGCAGCAAGCTACACCGATTGCACGGCTCAGAACCCGGATCGGGCAGATCCGCCGGCCGCGCGGGCAAGTCACTCCCGCTCGGTATTGCGCTGGCGATGGTGAGATATGTTGCAGGCCAGCATAATCAGAGCCAATCCGGGTTGCCCAACGGCACTGCCCCGGTGCTGCGTACTGTGCGGCTTATGCGTTTACACGACGTCCGAACCCGGCGCAGCGCCGACGACTTTCCGCGGAGCGAACACTTCGCCTGGCACATCGCGGAGGTCGCCGCGGATCCTGTCGCGGTCCCAGCCGACACCGAGGCTATGGTGCTCAACCGCATCATTGACAACGCAGCGGTCTCATCGGCCGCGGCGATCCGTCGCCCGGTAACCGCCGCGCGCGCTCAGGCACTGGCGCATCCCGTCGCGGTCAACGGGGCGAAAGTGTTTGGCGTCCACGGCAACTATTCGGCGGAATGGGCGGCCTGGGCCAACGGCGTCGCGGTACGCGAATTGGATTTCCACGACACGTTTCTGGCCGCGGAGTACTCCCATCCGGGGGACAACATCCCCGCCCTGGTGGCAGTCGCCCAGCAGTCGGGGATCGGTGGTGCCGACCTGATCCGCGGTGTGGCCACCGCATATGAGATCCAGATCGACCTGGCCAAGGGAATCTGCCTGCATGAGCACAAGATTGACCACATCGCCCACCTCGGTCCATCGGTGGCCGCCGGTATCGGCACCATGCTGCGGCTGGACACCGAGACGATCTATCAGGCGGTCGGTCAGGCACTGCACCTGACAACCGCCACCCGGCAATCGCGCAAGGGGCACATCTCCAGCTGGAAGGCGTTCGCCCCGGCCTGGGCGGGAAAGGTCGGCATCGAGGCCGTCGACCGGGCGATGCGCGGTGAGGGCGCACCCGCCCCGATTTGGGAAGGCGAGGACGGGGTGATCGCCTGGCTGTTGTCCGGCCCGGAGCACGTCTATCGCGTGCCGCTCCCGGAACCGGGTGAGCCGAAGCGCGCGATCCTGGACAGTTACACCAAGGAGCACTCGGCGGAATATCAAAGCCAGGCACTGATCGACCTCGCGCGTCGGCTTCAGGAGCGGATCGGCGACCCGGATCGGGTGGCCTCCATCGTGCTGCACACCAGCCACCACACGCATTACGTGATCGGCACCGGATCCAACGACCCGCAGAAGTTCGATCCGAATGCTTCGCGCGAGACGCTGGACCACTCGATCATGTACATCTTCGCCGTCGCACTGCAGGACGGCGCCTGGCATCACGAACGGTCCTATGCCCCGGAGCGGGCGCGCCGGCCCGACACCGTCGCGCTGTGGCAGAAGATCTCTACCCGGGAAGATCCCGAGTGGACCCGTCGCTACCACTCAACCGACCCGGCTGAGCAGGCGTTCGGCGGCCGTGCGGAGATCACCCTGCGCAACGGCGAGGTGATTGTCGACGAGATCGCCGTCGCCGATGCACACCCGTTGGGCGCCAGACCTTTCGGGCGTGCGCAGTATGTCGCGAAGTTCCTCGAACTGTCCGAGGAGGTGGTCGATGCGGCCGAGCGACAGCGGTTCCTCTCGGTGGTCCAGGGCCTTGCCGAGGTGCGGGCGGGCCGACTGGGCGCCCTCAACATCGTGATCGACCCGTCGGTGCTTGCGCTGGCGCGGACCATCCCGGCCGGGATCTTCGGATGACGTGTCGTATGCGCGCTATGGGACCATGGCGGGCGGTGAGAACAACCTGATGTCGGGTCTGCTGGTGGCCGGCACGACCAGTGATGCCGGCAAGAGCACGGTGACGGCCGCGCTGTGCCGCGCTCTGGCCCGGCGCGGCGTGCGGGTAGCGCCGTTCAAGGCGCAGAACATGTCGAACAACTCGATGGTCTGCCCGGCTGCCGACGGCACGATCGTGGAAATCGGTCGGGCGCAATGGGTCCAGGCGCTCGCCGCGGGGGCGGCGCCCGAGGCGGCCATGAACCCCGTCCTGCTCAAACCGGGCAGCGACCACCGCAGCCACGTCGTGCTGATGGGCCGCCCCTGGGGCGAGCTGGCGTCGTCGGACTGGCTGGACGCTCGGCGGCCGCTCGCGAAGGCCGCACACAAAGCGTTCGACGATCTCGCCGGCCGCTACGACATCGTCGTCGCCGAAGGCGCCGGCAGCCCCGCCGAAATCAATCTGCGCGCCGGTGACTACGTCAACATGGGTCTGGCCCGTCATGCGGAACTTCCGACCGTCGTCGTCGGGGACATCGATCGCGGCGGGGTGTTCGCGGCGTTCCTGGGCACCGTGGCGCTCTTGTCCGCGGAGGACCAGGCCCTGGTCGCGGGCTTCGTGGTCAACAAGTTCCGCGGTGACCTCGACCTGTTGGCGCCGGGCCTGCGGGATCTGGAGCGGCTGACCGGACGCACCGTCTACGGCACCTTGCCCTGGCATCCCGACCTGTGGCTGGACTCCGAAGACGCCCTCGACCTGACCGGGCGGCGCGCAACGGACAGCGGCGCACGCCGGGTGGCCGTCGTGCGATTCCCCCGGATCAGCAACTTCACCGACATCGACGCGCTGGGCCTGGAACCGGACCTCGACATCGTGTTCGCTTCCGACGCCCGCGCGCTCAGCGATGCCGACCTGGTGGTGCTGCCCGGCACCCGCGCCACAATCGCGGACCTGGCCTGGCTGCGGGCCAGGGGACTGGACCGCGCGGTGCGGGCACACGTCGCGGCGGGCAAACCGTTGCTCGGGATCTGCGGCGGTTTTCAGATGCTGGGCCGCGTCATTCGCGATGAGCACGGCGTCGAAGGAGGCGCGGGCGAGGTCGACGGGCTGGGTCTGCTCGACGTCGAAACCACATTCGGCGTCGACAAGGTTTTGCGACTGCCGCACGGCGCATCGCTGGGGGCCCCCGCCGCGGGGTACGAGATCCACCACGGCCGGGTCACCGTCGGTCCAGGCAGCGAAGAGTTCCTCGGCGGTGTGCGCGACGGCCTCGTGTTCGGCACCATGTGGCATGGCGCGTTCGAAGGGGACGCGCTGCGGGCGGCCTTCCTCCGCGAGACGCTCGGCGTCGCATCCAGGGCCAGTTTTCCTGCCGCGCGCGAGCGCCGTCTGGACCTGCTCGGCGACCTCGCCGAACGGCACCTCGACGTCGACGCCCTGCTGGATCTGGCCCGGCACGGCTGCCCGCCCGGGTTGCCGTTTATGGCGCCGGGTGCGCCGTAATCGGCAACCGCAGCGCAATCGCCTAGAACACGTTCTAATCTGTCAAACCATGGGATTCCTGAAGCCCCAGCTGCCGGAGATCGAGTTCGACGAGTGGAGCAAGGGCACCCGCAGCGAGAAGATCCGCCCAATGGCCCGGCACTGGGCCGAGGTGGGCTTCGGCACGCCGGTGGTGCTGCACCTGTTCTACGTGTTGAAGATCCTGCTGTATGTCCTGTTTGCCTGGCTGATCGTGTTGAGCACCAAGGGTATTGACGGGTTCACCAATGTCCGGGCCTGGTACGCCGAGCCGATCGTGTTTCAGAAGGTCGTGCTCTACACGATGCTCTTCGAAGTGGTGGGGCTGGGCTGCGGCTTCGGGCCGCTCAACAACCGGTTCTTCCCGCCGATGGGCTCGATCCTGTACTGGCTGCGGTTCGGCACCATTCGGCTACCACCCTGGCCAGACCGCGTCCCGCTGACCTTCGGCACCAAACGCAAGCCCGCCGACGTCGCGCTCTACGCCCTGCTGTTGATCCTGCTGGTGGCCGCCCTGTTCACCGACGGCTCGGGCCCCATACCCGAGTTGGGCACCACGGTCGGGGTGCTGCCGACCTGGGAGATCGTGGCGATCCTGGTGGTGCTCGCCATGGCCGGTCTGCGCGACAAGGTGATCTTCCTGGCCGCGCGCGGCGAGGTCTACGGCACCCTGACCGTCACCTTCCTGTTCGGTGGCGTCGACATGATCGTCGCCGCCAAACTGGTGTTCCTGGTGATCTGGGTGGGAGCGGCGACGTCCAAGCTCAACAAGCACTTCCCGTTCGTGATCTCCACGATGATGTCGAACAACCCGCTGATGCGGCCGCGGTGGCTGAAGCGGCTGTTTTTCGAGAAGTTCCCCGACGACCTGCGACCCGGCCGGCTGTCCCGGATCGTCGCCCACCTCAGCACCTTCATCGAGATGTTCGTGCCGCTCGCGCTGTTCTTCGCGCCCGTCGGCTGGCCGCTGAAGGCGGCGGCGATCGCCATGGTGCTGTTCCACTTCGGGATCCTCTCGGCCATCCCGATGGGCGTTCCGCTGGAGTGGAACGTGTTCATGATCTTCGGGGTGCTGACGCTGTTCGTCGGTCATGCGCACATTCGGTTGGATGACGTGAAACACCCAGTGCCGGTGGCGGTTCTGTTCGCGGTGATCGCCGGCATTGTGATCGCGGGCAACCTGTTTCCCCGCAAGATCTCGTTCCTGCCCGGCATGCGGTACTACGCGGGCAACTGGGACACCACGCTGTGGTGCATCAAGCCGTCGGCGAGCGACAAGATCTCTCGCGGCATCGTGGCGATCGCCAGCATGCCGCAAGCCCAGTTGGAAAGGTTCTACGGGAGCCCGGAGGCGGCGCAGATTCCGCTGTACATGGGATATGCGTTCCGCGGCTTCAACACTCACGGCCGCGCCCTGTTCACCCTGGCGCACCGGGCGATGGCCGGACAGAACGAGGACGACTACGTCATCACCGACGGTGAACGCATCTGCAGCACCGCCATCGGCTGGAACTTCGGGGACGGCCACATGCACAACGAGCAGTTGATCGCGGCGATGCAGCGGCGCTGCCGGTTCGAACCGGGCGAGGTGCGGGTGGTCCTGCTCGACGCCCAGCCGATCCACCGGCAGACGCAGCGGTACCGGCTTGTCGACGCCGCAACCGGCGAGTTCGAACGGGGCTACGTGCGGGTGGCCGACATGGTGACTCGACAGCCGTGGGACGACGACGTCCCCGTCCACGTGCAGTCACCCGAGTAGCGCCCCGCGAGCCGAACCGCACTGCGAAATTTCGGGTTGGAAACCGCAGCGCGGTTCGGCTCGCGCGCACGTCGCGCTACTCCGCCCGCACCTCCTCCGCCGCGGCGACCATGTTGCGCAGCGACGCCTTCACCTGCTCGACGTTGCGGGTCTTCAACCCGCAGTCCGGATTCACCCAAAGCCGCTCAGCAGGAACGGCTTTCAACGCGGCCCGCAACGACGCGGCCATCTCCTGGACGCCCGGCACGCGCGGCGAGTGGATGTCGTACACGCCGGGGCCCACACTGTTGGAGAAGCCGGCGGCGTTGAGGTCGTCCAGCACCTCCATTCGTGACCGGGCCGCCTCGATGGACGTGACGTCGGCGTCCAGATCGGCGATCGCGCCGATCACCTCACCGAACTCCGAGTAGCACAGGTGGGTGTGGATCTGGGTCGAGTCGTCGACCCCGGAGGTGGCCAGCCGGAAAGACCCTACGGCCCAACGCAGATAGTCGTCCTGGTCGGCGCGACGCAGCGGCAACAGCTCCCGCAGGGCGGGCTCGTCGACCTGAATCACCGCGATCCCCGCGGCCTGCAGATCCACCGTCTCGTCGCGGATGGCCAGCGCCACCTGATTGGCGGTGTCGGCCAGCGGCTGGTCGTCCCGGACGAACGACCACGCCAGGATCGTGACTGGCCCGGTCAGCATGCCCTTGACCGGTTTGTCGGTCAGCGACTGTGCGTACTTGATCCACTCGACCGTCATCGGCTGGGGACGGGCGACGTCGCCGTACAGGATCGGCGGTCGCACACACCGGCTGCCGTAGGACTGCACCCAGCCGTTGTCGGTGGCGAAGAAGCCGTCCAGCTGCTCGGCGAAGTACTGCACCATGTCGTTGCGTTCCGGCTCACCGTGCACCAGCACGTCGATCCCAAGCTCCTCCTGCAGCTTGATGACGTCGGCGATCTCCTGCTTCATCCGGCGCTCGTACTCCGCCTGATTGATCTCGCCCTTGTGCAGCGCCGCGCGGGCGACGCGGATCGCCGAGGTCTGCGGATAGGAGCCGATAGTCGTGGTCGGCAGCACCGGCAGGTGCAACCGCGCCTCCTGCCCGGCGCGCCGCTCCGCCGCGTCACCGCGCTTCGTGCCGGACGCGACGATCGACTCGATCCGGGCTCGGACCTCGCTGTTGTGCAGCCGCGGGTCCTTACGGCGGGAGGCGACGGCGGCGTTGGACGCGGCGATCTCCTCAGCGACGGCGTCGCGCCCCTCGCGCAGGCCGCGGGCCAGGATGACCACTTCGCGCACTTTTTCCGCGCCGAATGCCAGCCAGCTGCGCAGGTTGTCGTCCAGGCCGGTCTCGGACTCCAGTGAGTAGGGCACGTGCAACGTGGAGCACGACGTCGAAACCGCCACCGCCGCAACCGAACCCGACAGCGTAACCAGCTTGTCGAGGGCCGCTTCGATGTCGGTGCGCCAGACGTTGCGCCCGTCGACGATGCCGGCAACCAGAGTCTTTTCGGCCAATTCGGGCACCGGCGTCACCGCGCCGTACACCAGGTCGACGCCGATTGCCTCCACCGGAGTGCGGGCCAGCCCGGCCAACGCGGCGCCGGGGTCACCGAAGTAGGTGGCGACGTGGATGGCCGGCCGGTTGGCCACGGCCCCGAGCGCGTTGTAGACCGCCTCGGCCAGGGCGGGCGCGTCGGGGGAGATGTCGGTAACCAGCACCGGCTCGTCGAACTGCACCCACTGCGCGCCGTTGTCAGCGAGCAGTGAAAGCAACTCGGCGTAGATCGGCATCAGCTCCTCGAGGCGTTCGACGGGCGCCGCCGCGCCGTCAACCGCCTTGCTCAGCAGCAGGAAGGTGATCGGCCCGATGATCACCGGCCGGGCCGGAATTCCTTGCTCGGAAGCCTCTTTCAGCTCTGAAAGCACCTTGTCCGCATGCAGGGCGAACATGGTCGACGGCCCGATCTCGGGCACCAGGTAGTGGTAGTTGGTGTCGAACCACTTCGTCATCTCCAACGGGGCGACCTCGTCGTTGCCCCGCGCCGCGGCGAAATAGCGGTCCAGCTCGTCGGAAATCTCGTTGACCCGGGGCGGTAGGGCACCGAGCAGCACTGCGGTGTCGAGCATCTGGTCGTAGTAGGAGAAGGTGTTGACCGGCACCGAGTCCAGTCCCGCCGCAGCCAGGTCCGCCCAGGTGTCGCGGCGAAGCGTGGCGGCGACGGCTTCCAGGTCCGAGCGGCTGGTGCGTCCCGCCCAGTAGCCTTCGGTAGCGCGCTTGAGTTCACGGCGTGGACCGATGCGGGGGGAGCCGGTGATGGTCGCGGTGAATGGTGTGGCGTTCACGAGCTGGTTCGTCCTTCAGTTGACGGAGTGGACACCACCCGCGGACGCGCAGCCTATCCGCTGGCGGTGCCGGACTGTCGTCAGTCACATGCACCTCAACGGGTTCGGCCAAACGCCCATTCCACGAGGCGATGTGCCGCCGGACGCGGCGCGCCCGGCACAGCTGGCAGGTCTTCGGACTCGCAGGCGCGCACCGGGTGGTGATTCCTACCGGCCGTCGCTTCCCAGTCGTGATCTTCCACGTCCAGTGCCTTGACGGCTTTCGTTCCTGCATACCGCTGCGGGACAGTCCCGGATTCTCACCGGGTTCCCTCTTACGAAGCGTGGTGCCTCGCTCGATGCCGGCGCCGCGGATGCGGCGACGGCAGACCAGCTGCGACGCCAAGGCTACTCCGCGCTTGGGGCAGCATGCGAACGCGGCGGCAGCGCTGGTCAGCCGGCCAGCGCCTCCGCTACCGGCACATCACCGTTGTTGAACTCGATCGTGCGGCCTATGGTCGAGTCGTCGGCCACCACGGCTGCCGCCACCAGCGCGACGTCCTCGCGAGACACCGAGCCCTTCGCCGCACCGATCGCGATCCGGCCGGTCGCCGGCTCCAGGGTCAACCGGCCCGGTCCGAGCACCGTCCAGTCGAGGCCGCTGGCCCGCAAGTGCTCGTCAGCGGCGGCTTTGGCTTCCGCATAGGCGAAGAACGAATCATCCTTGGGGACACCGTGATTGGGGCCGGCGCCGAAGTAAGACACCATGACGAACCGCCGCACGCCCGCCCGCTCGGCGGCGTCAATGACCCGGATCGCGGCATCCCGGTCGACGGCGTAGGTCCGGGCCGGGTTGCCGCCACCGGCCCCGGCAGCGAAGACGATGGCATCATGGCCGGCCACCAGATCGGCCAATTCGTCGGTACCGAGCTGCTCGATGTCGGCCGTCACCGGTTCGGCGCCGGTGGCCGCGACGTCGCCGCTGTGATCGGGATTGCGGAATACCGAACTCACGCGGTCACCGCGCTCGTGCAGGATCCGGGCCAGGTGCAGCGCGACCTTGCCGTGTCCGCCGATGATGATGATCTGTGCCATGCCCGCCACGCTACGCCCGTCGCCGGACCGACTGCCCGGACAGATCTTTGGTTGCTACTCGTCCCGAACCGCCACGCCGCGCAGGACCGTGTCGCGGGCCAGCACCAGCGAAGTGCGGGTGCCCACCGCGCGCAGGATGTTCTCCGGTATCCACTGCATGCCGATGATGCACCGGGCCAGCATCGTTGTCGACGCCGCATCGGTACGGATCTCGGTCGACCGAATTCCCTCCGCGAGCAGCGACTTCATTTGGCGCAGCCGCGTCGTGTAGGACCAGCCGGGGTTCACGGTGTCCCGGGGCGGCGATTGACGCATCCAGGCCAGCTGAATCCTGAACTCGTCGGAGAACTGGTCCAACGCATTGACATTGACCCAGCTGAGCGCGTCCAGCTTCTCTACCGGCGTCGCTTCGGATCGCAGCACGTCGACCCAGCCGGCTTCGACCTTCTGCCCGAATGACTGCATGATCGAGGCGAGCAGTTCGTCTTTGGACCCGATCACCCGGTACACGGTTCCGGTACCCAGCCCGGCCGCCGACGCGATATCCCTGATAGTGGTGACTTCATATCCCTTGCGGCCGAACTCGGTTCGTGCCACCGCCCGCAGATGTGCAGCCTTGTCGCTCGGGTCCGCCTCGCTGTCGTCCGCCCAACTCCGGATGACCTCGGTGGCGGCGGCGAATGCCGGGGACCGGTCGAGCGCGCGGTCGGTGGGCGGCCGTGATGCCAACCCTTGCAATATGATTCGGCACATCAGCGCGGCGACCTGGTCGGGCGACGAGTTGTGCCGGATCACGTCGAGACCGACCTGCAGCATGGTCTGGCAAATGCGATCTGCCAGCGTGGGCAGATCGACGTCCGCCTTGATGTAGCCGCTCCATCGGGCGGCACGCAGCGTTTGCAGCATCGCCTCGAGGATTGCGACGGGCCGCTGCTGGGTCAGCTTCATCAGTTCGGGATCCGCGCTCGGTCCCTCGTAGAAAGACATCTGCAGGGCGGCGCGGTGTCGCACAGCGCAGTTGGCGATCGCCGAGCCCAGGTCGATGATCTGCTCGGCCGGCGGGCGGGAGTCCGGCTCGTCCAATTTCGCTTGGGCGTCTTGCCCTATCCGTTCCAGGTCGGCCTGATAGCGATGGATCAGTTCGACCAGTATCGCTTCTTTGGACTCGAAGTGGTGGTAGAGACTGCCCGGGAGAATGCCTGCCGCGTCGGCGATTTCCTGCAGTGAGGTGCGCAGTCCCGACGAGGCGATCAACGCTGCCGCGGTCTCGAGGATCTCGGTCCGGCGGGTTCGGGATTCGGTTGCGCTGTCGGTCATGGTCGGCTGGACTTGGTGAATCGCAGCGTCGGCACCATGCGAATCCCGTCCTCCTGCTGAACCAAATCTTTGTTAGAGATTACCAGAATCGCCGCGCCAAACGCGCTGCGTACGGCCCCGCCGACCATCCTAGCCGGGCGTGGCCGACCAGTGGTCGACCGCGATCACCTCCTGGACGGGCAGGCGGCGGGCGGGCCGGAACGTGGTTCCGGCGCGCAGCCGGCCGACGGGCAGCAGGCAGCCCTGCACGTAGTCGGCCGGGATACCGAGCAGTTCCGCGACGGCCGCCTCATGGTGCAGGTGCAAGGTGGTGATGCAGGTGCCGTACCCGCGGGTGTGCAGGGCCAGCTGAAAGTTCCACACCGCGGGAAAGATCGAGCCGTACAGCGTCGAAAGATAGAACGACTCGTCGCCGTCGATGCGCGGCAGATAGGGTCGGTAGCAGGGGATCACCAGCACCGGAATCCGGGCCAGGTTCTCCACCAGCCACTCCGTCGATGACATCAGCCGGGTCTCCGGCGTGCCAGCCGGCATCATCTCCGCCAGCAGTTGACCGCCGACGCGGCGCAAATACGCCTCCCGATAGAATTCCGCGATTTTCGCCCGCAACGCCGGATCGGTCACCAACAGCCACCGCCAGCTCTGCTGGTTGGAGCCATTGGCGGCCTGTAGGCCAATCTGCAGGCAGTCGCGGATTTCGTCGAGGTCGACCGGCGCGTCCAAGTCGAGCGTTTTACGCGCCGAGCGAGTCGCGGTCAGCAGGTACGGGATGTCCACGGGTCAGGTCCCGATGTCGACGCCCCGCTGTGCGCACACGCCGAACACTTCCTCGAAGATGGAGCCCGGCACCGTGAACGGTTCGGTCGCGCTCACCTCCGACAGATGTGTCGCGATGTCATCGGCATCCGGTGCACTGTCGGCGTCGGCGAGCCAGCCCTGGCCAAGGCCGACGAACACCCGCGCAAAACGGCCCGCGCACGCGGAGAAGTTCTGGTGGCTCAATTCGCAGGCTCGGCTGGCCAGGAAGACCACCATCGGCACCACCAACTCGGGCTTGATCAACTCGAGGAAGCCAATCTGTTCCAGCGCTTCGGGGTCTCCGACGGTTTCGGTCACCATGCGCGAAAACCCAAACGGCAGCACCGTATTGGACAGTATGCCGTGTTCGGCGCCTTCGATGGCGATGACGTTGCTCAGCCCCACCAAGCCCGCCTTGGCGGCGGCGTAATGCGCTTCCCACGGCTGCCCGAACATTCCGCCCGAGGAGGAGATGAACACGAACCGGCCGTAGCCCTGGGTCTTCATCACCCGATAGGCGGGTTGGCTCAAATAGAACCCGCCGTCGAGATGCACACTCAGCATGCGCCGCCAGTCGTCGGCGGACAGCTCGTCGAAGGCAATGCTGTTGAAGATGCCCGCATTGCTGATCACGGTATCCAGCCGGCCGTAATTGTCCAGTGCCGCCTGGACGATCGCGGCGCCGCCTTCGGGGCTGGCCACCGATTCGTGGGATGCCAACGCCGTGCCGCCCGCGTCTTCGATTTCGGCGACCACTTGATCGGCGACTGTTGTGTCGGCGCCCTCGCCGTGCATGGTTCCGCCAAGGTCGTTGACGACGACCGAGGCGCCGCGGCGAGCCAACTCGAGCGCGTATAAGCGGCCGAGGCCGCGGCCCGCGCCGGTGACGATGGCAACCTGGCCCGCAAAATCGATCATTGTTGTTCCTTCTTGGCAAGGTGCGCACCGACTTCGGTCAGATAGGCGTCGGCACCACCGCCGAATGCGCTCCAGCCGAGCAGCCGCTTGAGGTACAGGTGCGCATCGTGCTCCCACGTGTATCCAATGCCGCCGAAAACCTGGATGGCGATGTCACCCACGGCGGCCAGCCGCCCGCTGAACGCCTTGGCCCGCACTGCGGACAGGTGGTGCTCACCGGCATCGGCGGCATCGGCCGCCCACAACGCGTGAATCACCCCGCTGCGGGCCAATTCCACGGTCTCGAACATGTCGACACACAGGTGCTGTACCGCTTGAAACGATCCGACGGCCTGGCCGAATTGCTTTCGCGTCTTTGCGTGTTCGATCGCCATGGTCATCACGGCACGCGCGGCGCCCAGCGCGTCGGCGGCCATCACGATCAGCACGTCGTCAACCGTGGCCCGGATGGCGTCGGCCGGCAGCGTGCCCAGTCGCTGTGCGGACACGCCATCGAGCTCGACTCGAAACTGCTTGCGCGTCGGGTCAATCCCGCGTTCGAGCGTGACGGTGAGGCCGGAATCCGCGGTCTTGACGGCGTAAAGGCCGGTGTCGTCGCGGTCCCGTGCCAAAACGAGCACGGTGTCGGCGGCGGCCGCGTCGGGCACCAGGGCGATCTCGCCCTTGAGGATGACGTGCGGGGAGCGTTCGATCACCGAGACTGCGCCGGCATCCATTACAGCGCCGGTCACTACGGAGGTTCCGGCTGCGATCTCGGCGAGCACCTCCGAGGCCGCCTCACCGCCGAGCCGAGTCAACGCGCGCACGGCCCCGACCGCCGTGGACAGCCAAGGACCCGGGTACAGAGCGGCACCGAGTTCCTCGGCAACAATGCCGGCGTCGACCATGCTCAGGCCGGCGCCACCGGCTGCCTCCGGTACCAGCAGGCCGGTCGCGCCCAAGTCCGCCAGGCCGCGCCACACGGCCTCCGTGCTGCCGGTGGGTTCGTCGAGCAGCGCGCGCACGTGCCCAGAAATCGGCGCCCGCTCGGCCAGAAAGCGGCGCACCGTGTCACGCAGCGCGATCTGTTCCTCGGTGAGTTCGAGATTCATGAGCGCGGCAACCCCAGGACTCGTTGGGCAGTGATGTTCTTGTTGATCTGGCTGGTGCCGCCGGCGATCGTCAGCGCCCGGGAGCTGAGCCGGTAATCGGCCCAGCGGCCGTGCACCCCGCGGGTGCCCAGCACGTCGAACGCCAGGGCGGCCAGATCCTGTCCGATCTCACCCCACACCGTCTTCGCCAGGCTGGCCGAGCCGAGTGGGTCGCCGCCGTGCAAAGTCGCCGAGATCGCCCGCTGGCAAAGAACTTCCAGGTACTTGATGCGTACCGATATGTCGCCGAGGTGGCGCAAGATCACCGGGTCTTCCAGCGCGTCGCCGCTATCGACCTCGGCGAAGTCGGCCACCAGTTCTTCCAGCCGTACCTGCAATTCTGCGTAAAGCCGGGCGGCGCCGGCACGCTCGTGGCTCAACGTCGTGGTGGCAACTCGCCAGCCGCCATTGAGGGGTCCCAGCAGCGCGTCGGCCGGCACCCGAACGTCATGGAAGAACACTTCGGCGAAATCTGTGTCACCGTTGAGCGTCACCAGCGGGCGGGCCTCGATGCCGGGCAAGCTCATGTCCACGATCAAGCAGGAAATCCCCTTGTGCTTCGGGGCGTCCGGATCGGTGCGAACATAGAGCTGACACCAATTCGCCTGATGACCCAGCGACGTCCAAATCTTTTGTCCGGTAACGACGAAGTGGTCACCGTCGCGCACCGCCTTGGTCCGCAGCGCGGCCAGATCAGAGCCGGCCTCTGGCTCGGACATCCCCTGGCACCAGATGTCGTCGGCGCGCATCATCCGAGGCAGCAGTGTCGTCTTCTGTGACTCGGTGCCGTACTGCATGATCGCCGGAGCGATGTTGTTCATCCCGATGACGTTGAGCGGCAACGGCGCCCGCGCCCGGGTGGTCTCCTCGGTGTAGACGAGTTGCTCGAGTACCGTCGCCCCGCGGCCGCCGTACTCACATGGCCAGGACACCGCCGCCCAGCCCGCATCCGCCATGGTCGCATTCCACGCGCGGAGCTTTTCGAAGACCGCGTCACTGCGGCCGGAAGGCCGGCGCGCAGCGATCAATTCCTCGGTGAGATTTTCCGACAGCCAGCTACGCAACTCGTCGCGAAACCGTTCGACTTCCGCGGGGTAGGAAAAATCCACGTTTGCTACTCGACCTCACGTGTTTGACTGCAGCCAAGCCGGACTCTACGTTGGAACAGATATTTGGTCAACAGAACCTCGGGGGTCACACGTGGGAGACGAGGCTCCCGACGATCAGCTCCGCGGCTTGGGCATTTGGGGACGCGGCATGCGCGGCCGCCTGGGCATGCACCTGGCCCTGCGACGACCCACGTTTGCGGGGGCGGGTGATGTCGGTCCCCGTACTGTCCGACCTCCAATAGGGAGTGTTTCAAAGTTGGAACTTGCCAATCGGCTAGTTTCCAGTAAGGCTCTCCGTAGGGGAGCCGTCTTGGGGATGGCATCCGTAGGCAATTTTTGGTCCCGGCGCCTCAACCAGCGCATCGTCGAAAGAGAGCTGAACAGATATGGCTGACACTGTAAAGGTCCGGTTCGAGCCGAAGATGATGATCGACGGCAAGCTCGTCGACGGCCAGGCGGGCACCTTCACCAACCTCAACCCAGCCACCGAGGAGCCGCTGGGCGAGGTCGCGGACGCGTCGAAAGAGGACATGCACCGGGCCATCGATGCCGCCCGGCGGGCCTTCGACGAGAGCGACTGGTCGACCAATCGCGAGTTGCGCAAGCGCTGCCTGCTGCAGTTGCACGACGCGATCGAGGAGGAGAAGGAGGAGCTGCGCGAGGAGCTCATCCTCGAAGTGGGCTCGCCGCGGGCCATCACCTTCGGGCCACAACTGGACGCGCCGCTGCAGGACGGGCTGAAGTACCCGGCCAGGCTGATCGACGAGTACGCGTGGGAGACCGACCTCCCCGACCGTGTGGTCAGCCTGACGGGTGCAAATACGTCGGTCAAGGTCTGGCGGGAGCCGGTGGGCGTGGTCGGCGCGATCGTACCGTGGAACTTCCCGTTCGAGGTCACCATCAACAAGCTCGGCCAGGCGCTGGCCACCGGCAACACGGTGGTGCTCAAGCCGGCGCCCAACACGCCGTTCAACGCCACGCGCCTGGGGCGGCTCATCGCCGAAAAAACCGATATCCCCGCGGGCGTCGTCAACGTGGTGACCGCGTCGGATCACTTTGTGGGCGAGGAGCTTACGCTGTCGCCGAAGGTCGACCTGATCTCGTTCACCGGCTCGACGGTGGTCGGTAAGCGGATCATGGAAAAGGGCGCGGCGACCATGAAGCGGCTGTTCCTCGAACTCGGTGGCAAGTCGGCCACGATCGTGTTGGAGGATGCCGACTTCGGGTTGGCTTGCGCGATCGGCATCGCGCCGTGCATGCACGCCGGTCAGGGTTGTGCGAACCCGACCCGGTTGCTGCTGCCGCGCTCGCGCTACGACGAGGGCGTCGCGATCCTGAAGAGCATCTACGAAAACGTCACCTGCGGCGACCCGCAAGACCCCGGAACGCTTTGCGGCCCGGTCATTTCGGAAAAGCAGCGGGATCGGGTGATGGGTTACATCCGCAAGGGCGTCGAAGAGGGCGCCACCGCGCTGGTCGGCGGGCCGGATGCGCCGACCGGGTTTGACAAGGGATTCTACGTCCGGCCAACGCTTTTCACCGACGTCGACAATAAGATGACCATAGCGCAAGAGGAAATCTTCGGGCCGGTGCTGTCCGTCATCCCATTCGACGACGAGGAGGACGCGATCCGCATCGCCAACGACAGCATGTACGGACTGGCCGGCAACGTGATGTCCGGTTCGGTGGAGCATTCGCTGGCGGTGGCGCGGCGGATCAGGGCCGGCTTCATGAGCGCCAATGGCGGCGCTCCGTACGGCGCCGACGTACCCTTTGGCGGCTACAAGTACAGCGGGGTGGGACGACAGAACGGTGTGGCCGGCTTCGACCAGTACACCGAGATCAAGTCCGTGGGTTATCCCGCCGGCTCGTAAACTGCTGCGACGCAACTAATCCGTCGCTATGACGGATTACATTGCCGGGCGAGATAACTGGCGTAGCACGTGCCCGCCACCCTCGAGAGCCGACGGGTTTCTGAACGGGCCATCAGAACCCCTATCGTGGCTTCGATCGCACCATTGATGTAGGTGAATCGGCGCGGATATCGCGGGAACGCGAGCCGATGGGATCGGATGCGCTTGGCCAGAGAAAGTGCGACGGGCGCTGCTGTCCTGACCCGTCCTGACCAGGCGGTCGGTATCGGTTTTGCCTTGGATCGGACATCAGCCAAGTCCTGGTCTTGTTCGAACCGGGACGTTACATTTGAGCCTGCATTTGTTGCAATGAACTGCTTACGCGACGCGAACGAAGTTGCTCAGGGGTCAACCATGGCGATCACCGAGACGGCGCGCAGCGTGGTGGACATATTCCAGCCCTTCGTCAGCGCTGTGCGACTCAACGCAGCCGCCGCGATCCGTACCCGGCGGCGAGGCTACGCGGGCTGGACCGGCGCCGTGAACACCGACTACGACCCGATGGACCCTGTCACCGCCGCGCAGCCATTCGACGCCTACCGGGCGTTGCACAGGTCTGGTCGTGTGCACTACAACGCAAAACGGGCGACCTTCATTTTGAATCGGCTTGCTGATGTCAAAGCTGCGCTGCGTGACACCGAACAGGTGACAAGCACCCAGGGCGTGACCCGACTCAAGTTTTCGGCTCCGCTCGCGGTGCTCACCGATGGCGAGGAGCATGCGCGCCTCCGCAAGCAGGTCCAGCCAGGGTTCAGCAAAGGCGCCATGGACCTGTGGCGTGGAATGACCGAAAAGCTGGCCATCGAACTGGTTTCGGATGTGCTTGCTCACCCCGGCTGTGATGTAGTGCAGCAGCTGGCGATACCCATGCCCATCCGATTGATCGCCCATATCCTTGGGGTGCCCGAATGCGACGTCGGAGAATTCCGGCGATGGTCGGAGGATGCGGTTCGCGTCATGGACTTCTCGTTGACCGCTCGAGGCCTGACGGGTACCGCCAGGTCTATGGCGGCAATGACGGCATTGCGGCGCTATTTCCTACAGCAGTTCTCCGCCGGTGGCCTGAAGGATTCCAGCACAGTGCTGGGCAAATTGCTCGAACACAACACCGATGGAAGTCTCACCGATAAGCAGCTGTTCCTCATCGCGATACATCTGTTGATCGCGGGTAATGAGACAACTACCAACCTGCTAGGCGGCATGTTCGACACGCTCGCGCGAAACCCCCAGCAGTACGACATGATCCGTGCTGATCCCGACCTCATACCGATGGCCGTCGAGGAGCAACTACGGATCACTACACCTATCCAGAATCTCTACCGCTACACCCGAGCCGATTACCGAGTTGGAGATGTCACCATCCCGAACGGGTCACGGATTCTGCTGTCTTTCGGGGCCGCCAACCGTGACCCGCTCGCCTTCGACAATCCGGACGAGTATCGCGCAGACCGGAATCCCCGTACACACGTCGCGTTTGGCTATGGCGCACACATGTGCCTGGGAGCGCCGCTGGCCCGAATGGAGGCACAGGCGGTGCTCCGTGAACTCGTGACCCACGTTTCGCGAATCTCTGCCGTCGGCAAGACAATCTGGTCAAGCCACAGCTCCCTCCGAGGCCCTACCCACCTCCCAATCAACCTCATTCCAGCCTGAGCCGTCGAGCGGTACGCGGAAGTGCTGCGCGCCGCACGGGTGGCGTGCACCGTTCCGCCGAAGGCGCTGCGCGGCTAAAGATCTTCGTCGTCTTCATCCGCGAAGAGCTTTTCCGGATGATGGAAGGTATTGACGCGTGGTTGGCCGTGGTCGAGGTGGGCGGGTGGGAGCCATTCGGTGTGGCCGCGGGCGTTTTTGCGGGTGGTCCAGCCCTTCTCGGCGAGCCTGTTGTCCGGTCCACACGCGAGGGTGAGGTCGGTGATGTCGGTGCGCCCGGTGGTGGTCCAGCCGCTGACGTGGTGGACCTCGCT